>NZ_JCACER010000066.1:0-37624 GCF_059502445.1 Kumtagia sp. | reverse complement strand
GCAATCTCCCCCCTTGCGGGGGAGATGTCCGGCAGGACAGAGGGGGGTGCGAAGGAGCGCCGCATCATTCCGTCACCTGCTCCTTGAGCCTGGAAGACGATGTCTCATTCAGCTCCGCCGGCTCGCGGTTCGCCCAAGCCGCCGGCCCCGCGTCCTCGGCGGAAATCTCCGGTTTCGGCTCGCCGGCCTTGTAGGTCACCAGAAACCTGTCGGTGACCGTGTTGCGCGCCGCGTTGAAGAAGCGGGCGCAGCCATGCACGTGCCGCCAGCGCTCGAACACCACCCCCTTCGGGTTGGAGCGGATGAAGAAGAACTTTTCGAAATCCTCGTCGGAGATCGCGGCGATGTCGCCGGAGCGCGCGACATGCGCCTCGCCGGCATGCCGGAATTCCAGCTCCGGACGCTCTTCCTCGCAATAGGGGCAGCGGATGAGAAGCATTGCACCGACGTCCTCGACTAGCTTGATATCTGAAGTGCGTTCAGCAGACGGGCACCGATCCGGTCCGGCGCTTCGAGCTGCGGCAGATGGCCGACGCCGGCCAGCACTTCGAAGCTCGACCGTGGTATTTTCGTGTGCAGCAGGCGTCCGCGCGCGATCGGTATCCAGGGATCGTCCTCGCCCCACAGGATCGCGACGGGACAGCGGATCGCATCCAGCCCGTCCTCGAATTCCCGCGTGTACCGTTCGTCCGCCTGCGCGAACTGGGCGTAGAAGCTTGCCCGCCCTTCCTCGCTCAGCCACGGCGCCCGAAGCCGCTCGAAATCGTCGCCGGAGAGATCATTGACCAGTGCGCCCTTGATATACGCGCCGGCGACGGCCTCATGGATATGCGGCGGCAGACTGGTGAACGCTTCGATGTGACGGCCGACATGGTCGAAGAAGGCCGACCCCCACGGGCTGAGCGCCACGACATTCATCAGCACCAGCCTCTCGTATCCGACGCCGCCGAGCAGATGGGCGCGCAGCGTGACGGCGCCGCCCATGTCGTGGGCGACGACGTTCGGATTGGACAAGCGCCAGAAGCCCAGCATTTCGGCGAACACCTCTCCCTGCACGTCCAGCGCCGTCGAATGATCCCCGCGCTTCTCCGACTGGCCATAACCCGGCATGTCGTACCAGTGGACCGTGAAGTGCCGGGTTAGCGCCGGGATCACGCGGTGCCAGCTGAACGACGACCAGGGCCAGCCATGCGCGAGCACGAGATCCGGTCCGCTGCCGGCCTTCCCCCAGGCGACCTCGCCTGCCCGGGTATTCGCCCTTCGATCGACGGTCCACATCGGCTGCGGACCCTAGTGCGCCACCGCGGCCGCGGCGGCCTCGTCGATCAGCCGGCCGGTGCGGAAGCGTTCCAGCGTGAACGGCGCGTTGATCGGATGCGGCTCGTCACGGGCGATGGTGTGGGCGAAGACATGGCCGGAGCCGGGCGTCGCCTTGAAGCCGCCCGTGCCCCAGCCGCAATTGACGTAGAGCCCCTTGACCGGCGTCTTGGCGAGGATCGGCGAGCGGTCCGGCGTCACGTCGACGATGCCGCCCCAGGAGCGCAGCATCTTCATGCGGCCGAACATCGGGAACATCTCGCAGATGGCGTCGAGCGTGTGGTTGAGGATGTGCAGCCCACCCGTCTGTGAGTAGGAAGTATACTGGTCGGTGCCGGCGCCGATCACCAGCTCGCCCTTGTCGGACTGCGAGATATAGGCATGCACGGTGTTCGACATCACCACGCAGGGGAACACCGGTTTGACCGGCTCCGACACCAGCGCCTGCAAGGGATAGCTCTCCAGCGGCATGCGCACGCCGGCCATGTCCATCAGCACCGAGGTGTGCCCGGCCGCCACCACGCCGACCTTCTCGGCGCCGATGAACCCCTTCGAAGTGTCGACGCCGGTGACGCGGCCGTCGGAAGCGCGGCGGATGCCGGTCACCTCGCAGTTCTGGATGATGTGCACGCCGCGCGCATTCGCCCCGCGCGCATAACCCCAGGCGACCGCGTCGTGCCGCGCCGTGCCGCCGCGCCGCTGCAGCGTCGCACCCACGACCGGATAGCGCGCTTCCCGGCTGATATTCAGCGGCGGGCAGAAATCCTTGGCCTGCTCCGGCGTCAGCCATTCATTGTCGATGCCGTTCAGCCGGTTGGCGTGCACGTGGCGTTTCAGCACCTGCACGTCGTGCACATTGTGCGCCAGCATCATGACGCCGCGCGCCGAATACATCACGTTGTAATTGAGGTCCTGGCTGAGCCCGTCCCACAGCTTTACCGCGTGGTCGTAGATGCCGGCGGACTCGTCGTAGAGATAGTTGGAGCGGATGATGGTGGTGTTGCGGCCGGTGTTGCCGCCGCCCAGCCAGCCCTTCTCCAGCACCGCGACATTGGTGACGCCGTGCTCCTTGGCGAGGTAGTAGGCGGTCGCCAGCCCGTGCCCGCCGGCGCCGACGATGATGACGTCGTATTCGGAGCGCGGCTCGGGCGAACTCCACTGCTCCGGCCAGCCCTTGTGGCCGCGCATGGCCTCGCGGGCGATGGCAAAGACCGAATATTTTTTCACGTTTCCAGGGCCTCGCGCTTTGCGCCGGGTTGCTACCACCGCCCGGCGCGCGAGGTGTATCACTAGCGAAAACAGGCTGTCACCCTTGCGCTAATTGCGACGGCCCTTGCCGCTTTGCGCCGGGGCTTCTGCCTGCCCTCCCCCTCCCCTGCCATTTCAAAATGGGAGATGGCCCGTCAATTGCGAAATCCGTCAACACGATTGCCGTTGAGGGACTTAGACAATCCGGCACGTTTCGGGTGGTTGCCCCGCTCCCGATCTGCGACGACCGCGCCATCGCCGGCTCCGGTCGGCACGACAACAGGGAGCAAAACCATGTTCGATCTCACCGACAAGGTCGCCATCGTCACCGGCGCGTCGTCCGGCATCGGCCGGGCGGCTGCAAAACTCTTCGCCGAGCATGGCGCTGCCGTCGTGGCGGCGGCCCGCCGCGCGGATGAACTGGAAAGGCTCGTCGCCGAAATCGAAGCGAGGGGCGGAACGGCCGCCGCGCTGGCCGGCGACGTGCGCGACGAGGCCCACCAGAAGACGCTGGTCGCGCTGGCAGCGGAAAAATTCGACGGCCTCGACATCGCCTTCAACAATGCCGGCTGGACCGGCGAGATGGGCGAGACGCCGGATGTCTCGGTCGAAGGCTGGCGCGACACGATCGACACCAACCTGACCAGTGCCTTCCTCGCCGCGAAGCACCAGATCCCGGCCATGCTGAAGCGCGGCGGCGGCTCGCTGATCTTCACCGGCAGTTTCGTCGGCGTCACCGCCGGCATGCCGGGCATGGCCGCCTATGCGGCGGCGAAGGCCGGGCTGATCGGGCTGACGCAGGTGCTGGCGGCCGAATACGGAAAGCACGGCATCCGCGTCAACGCGCTGCTGCCGGGCGGCACCGACACGCCGGCCGCGACCTTCAAGACGACCGACGAGCGCGCCTTCGTCGAAGGACTGCATGCGCTGAAGCGCATCGCCCGGCCGGATGAGATCGCCGCCTCGGCGCTCTACCTCGCCTCCGATGCCTCCAGCTTCACCACCGGCACGGCGCTGCTGGCCGACGGCGGGGTTTCCATCAACAAGACGTGACGCGACACATTTTCGAACTGTTAAGCTTGGCGATCAGAGCCCAGTCGCCAGACGGCCGCGCAAGCGTCCATGAATTTCCGCGCCTCTGAGGTCGTATCGCGCGCATCCTCGTCGGATACGCTTTCGACCAAGTTGTAGTCGGCTGTCATCCTGTCGGTTCTGGCTCGGCTGAGCATTCTCCCGCAATCGCCGAGAGTTCCAGGCTTGCCCTCGACGAGCTTGCCGAAATGCTCGATGAGATGCTCGTGGCTCTTCGGCACATCCTTGCGCTTGCCAACTCCGCCATTGGCGAGCAACGCGGCTGCGGCACAATGCTCCATGGCATAATAGGCGGAATGCACACACGCATTAGGGGCCTGCCCCCATTCCGCAAGCTTCTCGGCTTCTGCGAGATGGATCAGGGCCTTCTGGAACTCCTGATTCGAAAGTCGCAAACGGTCGAGGTCGGATAACGGAATGACTGGATCGGGTCGAGGTTTGTTCGGGTGTTTCTTCTTCGCTGGATGCCTCATTGCCTTCCGCGTCATGGAATGGCCACGCCATCACGCAGGATAGAAACCGCCAGACTACTTCCATTCGGGTTGTCCAGCAGGTCGTCGGGCACGGAAACAGGCCTGATGTGAACGCCCTCCAATATATGGGGGTAGGCGATATCGGCGAGCTTATGATCGAGTATTCGGCGGTTCTCGAAATGGCGGACAAAAACCGCCACGTCATAGTCGGAGTTGGCGGCCGCGTCGCCTCGCGCCCGCGACCCGAACAAAACGATGTCGGTTACCCTTCCCGCGAAGGCCTTGTCTACGTCGCGCCGAAAAGCGCGCAACCGCCGGGCTGCGCGGCCGGACACCAATTGATCCAGTTCCTTTTTTTTCAGCGCTACAACCATGAGGCAGATTACACCGAACTAGACAGAGCCTTCAAGAACAGCGTCAAGTGGCGCGTCGGGCGAGGATCCAAAGTGTTCACGCATATCAGGCTGCGTGGCCATTTGCCTCCCGTCATCGCGCCTGTGGGAATCGCACCCCGAACCCTTCGCGTGCGCCGAAACGAGATGCTAAGGACGGTGCCTTGAACAAGGGCGCCGGATGAAGGTTGGCATCGACATGGGCGCCGCGGCGGGCGGCGCCGCGGCCGAGCTCGATCTGGAGGAGCTGCTGGCGACCCGCCTGCTGGTGCAGGGCAATTCCGGGTCCGGCAAGTCGCATCTTCTGCGTCGGCTGCTCGAGCAGAGCGCCCCCTGGGTGCAGCAATGCATCGTCGATCCCGAAGGCGATTTCGTCACGCTGGCCGACCGATTCGGCCACCAGGTGGTCGACGCCGCCCGCACCGAGGCCGAGCTGACGCGAATCGCCGGCCGCGTGCGCCAGCACCGCGTCTCCGTGGTGCTCAACCTCGAAGGGCTCGACGTCGAGCAGCAGATGCGCGCCGCCGCCGCCTTCCTCGGCGGCATGTTCGACGCCGAGCGCGACCACTGGTATCCGGTGCTGGTGGTGGTCGACGAAGCGCAGCTTTTCGCGCCCGCCGTTGCCGGCGAGGTCTCCGACGAAGCGCGAAAGCTGTCGCTCGGCGCGATGACCAATCTGATGTGCCGCGGCCGCAAGCGCGGGCTGGCCGGCGTCATCGCCACGCAGCGGCTGGCGAAGCTGGCCAAGAACGTCGCGGCGGAAGCCTCCAATTTCCTGATGGGCCGCACCTTCCTCGACATCGACATGGCGCGCGCTGCCGACCTGCTCGGCATGGACCGCCGCCAGGCGGAAATGTTCCGCGACCTGGCGCGCGGCCATTTCGTGGCGCTGGGTCCGGCCCTGTCGCGGCGACCGCTGCCGATCACCATCGGCGCGGTCGAGACCTCGGCGCGCTCGACCAGCCCGAAGCTGACGCCGCTGCCCGAGGCGCCGGAGGGCGCGCGCGACCTGATCTTCACCCCCGGCCCCGAAGAGGCGCGTGCGGTTGTGCGCAAGGCTCCGCCTCCCGCGCCGATACCCACCGCCGACCTTCTGGCGCAGCTGTCGCGGCCGAAGCCGGCGCCGATGCCCGCCGAGCAGCCGGTTTTCGCGGTGATCGACGAGGCCGAGCGCGAGGCCGGCATCGAGGCCGTGCTGCGCGAGATCCTCGAGGACGCGGATGCCGCCTTCCGCTCCGACGCCGTGCTCTACCAGGATTTTCTCGTGCGCTGCCGCATCCGCCGCGTGCCGGGCGAGCCGCTGCCGCTCTCCGGCTTCCGCCGGCGGCTGGCGGTGGCCCGGGCCGGCGTCGACGAGCGCTCCGCCGACGGCGAGGTCTGGGCGACTGCGCTGGCGCTGTCGGAGGCGTTGCCGGACGACCTGCAGGGCGTTTTCCTGATGGTGGCGCGCGCCGCCGCCAATGGCGATCCCTGTCCTTCGGATGCGACGCTGGCGCGCGCCTATGGCAGCCACTCGCCGCGTCGGGCGCGCCGCCTGCTCGCCTATTTCGAGGAGCGCGGCCTGCTGGTGGCGCGTACCGACTTCCACGGCAAGCGGGTGCTCGCCTTTCCCGACCTCGGCTGCGAGACCGCGCCCGGCGACCCCGACGCGCCCGGCGAGGCCGCCGGCCAGCGCGACGCGGCGGAATAGACCGCGCCGCCTCGCGCGCATCCAGGAAGACTCCCCCAGACCATCACGAAGACGTGCGGAGACCGGACAGGAACGATCCGGCCGCCTTTGCGTTTCCGCCGGGTGCGGAGCGTTGTTTCTCCGGCCTGTGGTCGGGCGAAGCGCTTCTTCAGGCGGCTCCGATGGCCGGACCGCCTATTCGCGTTTGCTCAGGATGGTTCCCATGCAGGACAGCGCCGGACGGTCGATGATCAACGCGGCGATGGCAGCTCCCTACCTCGATCGGGAGGAGGAGCACGACCTCGCCGTGCGGTGGAAGGACGACCACGACCAGGACGCGCTTCACCGCATCACCGTCGCGCATATGCGCCTGGTGATTTCCGTCGCGGCCCGCTTCCGGCATTTCGGCCTGTCGATGGGCGATCTCATCCAGGAGGGTTATGTCGGCCTGCTCGAGGCGGCGGCGCGCTTCGAGCCGGAGCGCGAGGTGCGTTTCTCCACCTATGCGACTTGGTGGATCCGCGCCTCCATGCAGGACTACATCCTGCGCAACTGGTCGATCGTGCGCGGCGGCACCAGTTCGGCCCAGAAGGCGCTGTTCTTCAACCTGCGTCGGCTGCGCGCCAAGCTGGCGCAGGGCGGCGAGATGCAGGCGGGCGCGGCGCTCTATCGCAAGATCTCGTCCGAGCTCGGCGTATCGGAAGCGGATGTCGCCCTGATGGATTCCCGGCTCTCCAATCCCGATTCCTCGCTCAACGCGCCGGTCGGCGACGACGGCGCCGGCTCGGCCGACCGCATGGACTTCCTCGTCTCCGACGCGCCGCTGCCCGACGAGGTGGTGGGCGAGGCGATCGACGTCGAGCGCCGCTCCAACTGGCTGCACAAGGCATTGGACGTGCTCAACGACCGCGAGCGCCAGATCATCGCCAGGCGCCGGCTGCAGGACGACGGCGCGACGCTGGAGGCGCTCGGCGAGTCGCTCGGCATCTCCAAGGAACGCGTCCGCCAGATCGAGAGCCGCGCCATGGAGAAGCTGCGCCTGGCGCTGGTCCGTGAAAACACGGCATTTCTCGCCTGAGACCACTCTTTCTTGCGCCGATTTTCTCTGATCTTCGACTGGAATTCGGCCGTTTAGAACGCATCCGATCGAAAAACAGCGGTGATTGTCGCGAGGGCCGGCGCCGATCTCGTCGCCGGATGCGCATCCGGCACGTCGACTGACCCAACGAAACACCCTATCAGCCCCTTGACCTCAATCTGACTCGAGGTCCTATCAGCCCGGCCACTGCGTCGCACGACGTGTTGGTTCGGAGAAGGTTCGTGGCCGAAAATACCGCTGAAAGGATCGACTGGCGCCAACTCTGGGCGAGCGGCGACCTCGCCCGCTTCTGCTTCATCTGCCTCGGCATCCTGCTACACGCCACCAACGAGACCATGGTTGCGACCGTCATGCCGGCCATGGTCGGCGATCTGTCCGGTGTCGAGTTGGTCGGCTGGTCGCTCGCCGTCTACGAGATCGGCGCGATCGTCGCCGGCGCGGCGGCCGGGCGCATGACCAGCTACGTCGCCTTGCGCACCAACATGATGGGCGCGGCACTGGTCTATTCGGCCGGCGCGCTGCTCTGCGCCACCGCGCCCTCCATGCCGGCCTTCCTCGCCGGGCGCCTGGTCGAGGGTTTCGGCGGCGGCGCGCTGGTGTCGCTCGCCTTCGTCTCGGTCGAGCGATTGTTCCCGCAGCGCATCTGGCCGCAGCTCTTCGGCGTCATCTCGGCCGTGTGGGGCGTCGCCGCCTTCAGCGGCCCGCTGATCGGCGCGCTGATGTCGGAGTTCCTGTCCTGGCGCTGGGCCTTCGGCGTCTTCGCGGCGGGCGGCGTCGCCGCCGCCCTCGCCTGCCTTGCCGTCCTGCGCGGCCCGGCCGCCACCAGGCGGCGCAACGACGGCGCGCCGCTGCCTCCCTTTCCCTTCGCCACGCTTGCCTGCCTTGCCGTCAGCGTCGTGCTGATCGCCTCGGCCGGCGTCGACGTCACGCCGCTGCGCTCGTCGCTGCTGCTGGCGGCGGGCCTGTTCGGCATCGCGCTGTTCTTCGGGCTCGACCGGCGCCTGCCCGCCGGGCGCCTCTTCCCGGCGAACCCGCTCAGCCTCGCCACGCCGCTCGGCAACGGCATGATCATGGTCGCCGCCTTCTCGGTCGCCACCGTCACCTTCACCGTCTAC
This sequence comes from Kumtagia sp., assembly GCF_059502445.1. Lineage (NCBI taxonomy): Bacteria > Pseudomonadati > Pseudomonadota > Alphaproteobacteria > Hyphomicrobiales > Phyllobacteriaceae > Kumtagia > Kumtagia sp. The sequence continues at coordinate 29,219 of NZ_JCACER010000066.1, read as the reverse complement.
GGCCCGCTGCTTCTGACCAGCCTGCACGGCACCTCGGTGCTGACCACCGGCTACATCATCGCCGCCGAATCCATCGCCTGGTCGGTGCTGTCGATCCTCGTCGCCAACACCCCGCCCGAGCGCGAGCGCGGCATCGTGCTGGCGGGCGCATTGATGATCGCCGGCGGCGTCGCCGGCTTCGCCTATGCCGTGCCGGCCGGCAACATCCCGCTGATCCTCGGCTGCGCGATCCTGCAGGGCGGCGGCTTCGGCATCGCCTGGCCCTTCGTCACCCGCATCATCGTCACCGCGGCGCCGGCGGCCGAGCGCACCGTCGCTTCCTCGGCCGTTCCGACGATGCAGCGCATCGGCTATGCCGTCGGCGCCGCTTCCTGCGGCATCGTCGCCAATGCCAGCGGCTTTGCCAGCGGGCTGAGCAGCCAAACGGCCGCCGGCGTCGCCGCCTGGCTCTTCCTTGCCTTCCTGCCGCTCGGCGTGCTTGGCTGCCTCGCCGCCTGGCGGCTGCCTGCAAACTCCGCCTCCCCCGCTCCTGCCTGAGAGACCGACCATGCCGGAAACGACGACCCTCATCGCCTTCGCCCTGATCGCGCTCGGCATGGTGCTGACGCCCGGCCCGAACATGATCTATCTGGTGTCGCGCTCGATCAGCCAGGGGCCGAAGGCCGGGCTGATCTCGCTGGGCGGCGTCGCGATGGGCTTCGTCTTCTACATGCTCGCCGCCGCCTTCGGCATCACCGCCCTGCTGATCGCCGTGCCCTTCGCCTACGATGCGCTGCGCTTCGCCGGCGCGGCCTATCTGCTGTGGCTCGCCTGGCAGGCGGTGCGGCCCGGCGGCCGCTCCCCGTTCCAGGTGCGCACCCTGCCGAAGGACGGCCCGCGAAAACTGTTCCTGATGGGGCTTCTACCAATCTGCTCAATCCGAAGATCGCCATGGTCTACCTGTCGCTGCTGCCGCAGTTCATCGACCCGGCGCTGGGCAACGTGTTCGCGCAGTCGCTGATCCTCGGCGCCACCCAGATCGTCGTCAGCGTGACGGTGAATGCGATGATCGCGCTGGCGGCCGGCTCGATCTCGCTGTTCCTGGCCAGGAACCCGCTGTGGATCACGCTGCAGCGCTGGCTGATGGGCACCGTGCTCGCCGGGCTGGCCTACAAGATGGCGACGGAAGCGCAGCGATAGGCCTGGCTCCCGGCAATGTCGCGCCGGCGACGGACCCGTTCATCGCGAAGCTGCTTCCCCCTCGCGAAAAACCTTCGGCGGCTCACCAGCGGATCGAAGGGTCCGGAACAGGAATCGCGTCGAGCAGCTCGCGCGTATAGGGGTCCGACGGCGCCTCGAAGAGCTGCCTTGTCGGTGCGTCCTCGACGATGCGGCCGCCCTGCAGGACGATGACCCGGCCGCACAGCCGGCTGATGACCGAGAGATCGTGGCTGATGAAGGCGAGCGTCAGGCCGAGCTCCTTCACCAATTGTTCCAGCAGGTTCAGCACCTGTGCCTGCGAGGACACGTCGAGGCCGGAGACGATCTCGTCGGCGAGGATGAAGTCGGGACGCATGGCGATGGCCCGCGCGATGCCGACACGCTGGCGCTGGCCGCCGGACAGTTCGTGCGGATAGCGCGCGGCGAACGCTTTCGGCAGGCCGACCTGGTCGAGCGCCTCGAAAACGCGCGGATCGCCCGTGCGTGCGCCGAGCGGCGCGGCGATGATGCGGCCGATGGTGAGGCGCGGATTGAGCGAGGACATCGGATCCTGGAAGATCATCTGGATGCGTCGCCGCAATTCCCGCAGCCGCCCGTCCGGCAGGTGGGTGATGTCCTGCCCGTCGAACAGGATCGTTCCGCCGGTCGGCTGGATCAGCCGCACCAGGGCGCGCCCGAGCGTGGTCTTGCCGGAACCCGAGCCGCCGACGATGCCGAGCACCGCGCCGCGCGGGATGTCGAAGGAGATGCCTTTCAGAATCTCCAGCCGCGGAGCCGGACCGAACAGCGGCTTGCGCGCCATGTCGGGCACGTCGAGCCGCAGGCCGGCGATACGGAACAGCGCCTCAGCCATGGGGGCTCCATGCCGCGTCGGCCGCCGCGATCTCGGCAGCGACGGTATCGAGCACGTCGCGCGGCACGGGACGCAGCGACGAGGCCGGATCGTTGTGGCGCGGCGTGGCGGCCAGCAGCGCGGCGCTATAGGGATGGCGGGGCGCGGCGAAGAAGGCGTCGACGGTGGTGTCCTCCACCACCTTGCCGGCATAGAGCACCGACAGGCTGTCGCAGATCTTGGAGACCACGCCGAGGTCGTGGGTGACGAACAGCAGCGCCGTGCCGTGGCGCGCCTGCAGCTCCGAGATCAGCCGCAGGATCTGCTTCTGCACGGTCACGTCCAGCGCCGTCGTCGGCTCGTCCGCCACGATCAGCTTCGGCTCGGCGGCGAAGGCCGAGGCGATCAGCACGCGCTGGCGCATGCCGCCGGACAGCTCGTGCGGGTAGAGGCGCACCACCCGCTCCGGCTCGGGGATGCGCACCTCGCCGAGCAGTTCCAGCGCCCTCGCCCTCGCCCGTTCCTTCGTCCAGCCGAGGATGTCGACCAGCCGGTCGGTGATCTGCGGGCCGATGCGCCGCGACGGGTTGAGCGCCGTCAGCGGGTCCTGCGGGATCAGCGCGGTGCTGGCGCCGATCAGCCGCCGCCGCTCTGCCGGCTTCATGCGCAGGAGATCGTGGCCGTCCAGAAAAATCTCGCCTTCGACGATCTCCACCGACGCCGGTAGCACGCCGAGCACGGCCTTGCCGATCATGCTCTTGCCGGCGCCGCTCTCGCCGACCAGGCCGCGCACCACGCCCGCCGGCAGGTCGATGTCGACCGAGCGCAGCAGCCGGTGGCCCGTGTTCCTGAGGCGCGCCGACAGGTTGCGGATCTGCAGGAACGCCGTCATCTGAGCACCGGGTCGAAGCGCTCGCGCAGGCCGTCGCCGAGCTGGGCGAAGGACAGCACGGTAAGGAACAGCGCGACCAGCGGGAACACCAGCACCCACCATGCCTGGTGGATGGCCACGCGGCCCTCGGCGATCATGCCGCCCCAGGTCGGCGCGTCGGTGGAGATCGACAGGTTGACGAAGGACAGGATCGCCTCGACGATGACCGCGATGCCCATCTCCAGGGTCAGCAGCGCCACCATCGTGGGCAGCACGTTGGGCAGGATTTCCGACAGCAGCGTGCGCAGGCGGGTGAAGCCGGCGATGCGGGCGCTCTGCACATAGTCCATCTGGGACTGGTTCAGCGTCTCGGCACGCACCACCCGGCAGAAGCGCGTCCAGTCGATCACGACGATGGCGACGATCACCGAGGTCAGGCCGGTGCCGAGCACGGCGATCAGCAGGATGGCGAACAGCACCGGCGGGAAGGCCATCCAGATGTCGACCAGCCGGCCGACGATGCGGTCGGCCCAGCCGCGGTAGAAGCCGGCGACGAGCCCGAGCGCCGAGCCGACCAGGCAGGTGACGACGCCGGCGAGCAGCGCCACCGTCAGCGCCACGCGTGCGCCAAAGATCATGCGCGACAGCACGTCGCGGCCGAGGCTGTCGGTGCCCAGCCAGAAACCCGGTTCGGAACCGGCCATCCAGGCGGGCGGCAGGCGGCCGAGCATCAGGTCCTGCGCCAGCGGGTCCTGCGGGCTGATGAGCGGCGCCAGGATCGCGCAAAGCGCGACGAAGCCGAGCCAGAGCGCCGACAGCCACAGGCGCGCTCCGGCGCGCCGCTTGATCGCACCGCGTCCGTCAAGCACGGCGCAGCCTCGGATTGAGCAGCGCGTAGGTCATGTCGACGGCCAGGTTGACGAAGGTGAACATCAGCGCGAACAGGATGACGATGCCCTGGATCAGCGGCAGGTCGCGGTTGATCACCGCGTCGATCGCCATGTTGCCGAGCCCCTCATAGGAAAACAGCCGCTCGATGATGACGGTGCCGCCCATCAGGAAGGTGAACTGCACGCCGATGAGCGTCAGCGTCGGCAGCACCGCGTTGGGCAGCGCCTCCGACAGGATGACGCGGGTCTCGGAATAGCCCTTGGTGCGGGCGAGCACGGCATAGTCGAGGTTGACCGTCTCCTTGAGCGACTGCTTGAGCAGCTGCGAGATGATCGCGGCGAGCGGCAAAGCGAGCGCAAGCGCCGGCATGAACATGTGGCCGACGAGGTCGGCCAGGATGTCGAAGCGCAGCGTCACGATGCTCTCGAGCAGGTAGAACTGGGTCGAGAACGGAAGGTCGAGGCGCGGCGACACGCGGCCGGAGATGTGGAACAGCGGCACCAGCACGCCGAACAGCAGGATCAGCACCAGTCCCCACAGGAAGTCCGGTACCGACAGGCCGATGCCGTTGGCGATGTCGACGCCGGCCTCCGCCTTGCGGCCCCGGAAGCGCGTGCCGAGCACGGCGAGGCTGCCGCCGAGCGCCACCGCGATCAGCAGCGCGACCAGGCTGAGCTCCAGCGTCGCCGGCAGGCGGTTGAGCACCAGCGACAGCACCGGCTGGCGGGTCGAGATCGACGTGCCGAAATCGCCGTGCAGCACATTGCCGAACCAGATGGCGAATTGCTGCGGGATCGATTTGTCGAGCCCGTAGAGCGCCCGCAGCCGGTCGATGTCGGCGTCGGTCGCGCCGGGCGGCAGCATCATGGCGATTGGGTCGCCGGGAACGATGCGGACGATGAAGAAAACGATCACCGCCACGCCGATCAGGGTGATCAGCGTGGTGGCGAGACGCCCGAAAATAGTACGCGCAAGCTGCATGTAGGGTGTCTGCTCGCCGGACTAGAGCGCAATGCGATCAATATGAATCGGCATTCCGCTCTGTCTCTTTATCTGGGCATGATCCGTCCCGAAGAATCTGCGATTTTTCGGGATCATGCACCGGCCGGCGGGCCACTGTCTCAGGCGCGCTTGATCAGGTGCGGCAGCAGCGCGCCCGACTTGTGCGGCGTCACGGTTATCCCGTCGCGATGGACGATCGGCTGCGCGTACTGGATGAGCGGGACCACCAGGCCCTCCTCGGCGATGTAGCGGGAGACGTCCTTCCAGCCCTGGATGCGCTGGTCCTCGTCCTTCTCGCCCCACAGCGGCCCGATCTTGTCGATGAGATCCTGGCCGTCCCACACCGAATGCGGGCTCGGGCCGAACATGGCGAAGCCGGTCGAGGTGGTCGGGTCGCCGACGGCGTTGCCCCAGTTGTAGAAGGCGGCCGGCGCCAGCTTGTCGGCGGCGCGCAGCTCGTAATGCTGGGCGATCTCGTAGACCTCGATCTCGGCCTCGATGCCGACCTTGCGCCACATGCCGACGATCGCCTGGATCATCTCATAGTCCTTCGGCTTGAAGCCGCGCGTGGTCTGAAGCTTGAACTTCACCGGCTTGTCCGGCGAGTAGCCGGATGCGGCGAGCAGCTTGGTCGCCAGCTCGGCGTCGTAGGGGACCTTTATGGAGGCGTCGTAGGCGACGTATTCCGGCGTCTCCAGCGTCGACAGCGGCACGCCGTAGCCGCGCAGCAGCCGGTCGACTAGGAGCTGCTTGTCGATGGCGTGGTTGGCCGCCAGCCGGACGTTCTTGTCCAGCATCGGGTCGACGTCGTTGAGGAAGATCATCGCGATGTCGGAGATGGTCTCGTTGGAGCCCTTCAGCCCGCCGGCGGTCAGGCGGTCATATTCCTCGTAGGGGATCTCCAGCGTGACGTCGGAATTGCCGGATTCGATCTCGGCGACGCGGCTCGCCGCGTCGGTGACGAATTTTATGGTCACCGTGTCGAAATCCGGCTTGCCGCCCCAATAGGTCGGGTTGGCCTTCAGCCGCACGAACGCGTTGCGCTCGTAGCGGTCGACCATGTAAGGGCCGGTGCCGATCGGCTTGGCCTCGAAGCCTTCGGCGCCGACCTTCTCGTAATAGGCCTTGGGCAAGACGTAGCCGGTCAGGAACGACATCCATTTGAAGATGGTCGGCTCGAATTCCAGCACGTCGGCCTCGACGCGGTTGCCGTTGACCTTGAAGTTGCCGACCTTGGCCCAGACGAACTGGATCGGGTTGCCGGTTTCGGCCTTGCCGGCGCGCTCCAGCGACCAGGCGACGTCCTCGGCGGTGAAGGGGCTGCCGTCGTGCCAGGTGACGCCCTCGCGCACCACCAGGAAGATCTTGCTGCGGTCGTCGTTCCAGCCCCATTCGGTGACCAGGCCGGGGCCGAAGCTCAGGTCCGGGTTCTGGTGGATGAACATGTCGAAGACGGACTGGTAGAAACCCTGGATGGTCGGGTTGACCGCCGAGGGGCCGACCGTCGGGTCCCAGGACGGCAGGTTGACGTTATAGGCGATGGTGAGTTCGTCGGCTTCCTGCGCGGAAGCGAGCTGCGGGATGCCGAGCCCCGCGGCGGCGATGCCGGCGCCGGTGAGCTTCAGGAGGGTGCGTCGATTTGGATGTCTGGTCATGTCTGCGTTCCCCAGGTGTCGTTATGAAATCGATGAAATCAGCCGCCCGCCAGCTGCTGGGCGAGCCGGTAGCCCGACCCCGCGCCGACGCCGGCCCCGGGCCAGGTCGAGGCGCCGGTGAGATGGAAATTCTTGACCGGCGTCTTCCAGCCGGCGGCGCCCGGCGCCGGGCGGAACAGGAAATTCTGCGACAAATGATGGCTGCCGCCGACCTGGTCGCCGCCGACCAGGTTCGCATTGTCGCGCTCGAGGTCGAGCGGGGTGACGACGCGCCGCGCGATGATCTTCGATGAAAGACCGGGCGCGTAGCGCTCGACGATGCCGATCACCCGCTCGGCGTAGAGGTCGCGCACCGTTTCCCAGTCCGTGCTGGCGATCGCGCAGGCGGCGTCGCCGCGGATTTCGGCCGGCACCATGCGCACCTGCACCCACAGGACGTGCTTGCCCTCGGGGGCGCGGCTGGGATCGACGGCGGTGGGCTGGCCGACCACCAGCACCGGTTCGGTCGGCAGAAGGCCGGCCTGCGCCTGCGCATAGGCGAGCGCCATCGCGTCCATGCTCGGCGACAGATGCACATAGGCGAAGCGGCGGAGCGCCGCGTCCGGCCAGTCCGGCAGGTCGTCGAGGGCGAGATGGATCATCATCGTGCCCGGCGCATGGCGGAAGTCGCGCATGTGCCGGTCGAAGCGCTCGTCACCGGACCCTTGCGGCAGCAGTTTTGCGAGTGCGCGCGGTGCGACCGAGCCGATGACGGCCTTCGTCGCGGCGATGCGGCGCCCGTCGGCGAGCACGACGCCTGTGGCACGGCCGCCCGCGGTCTCGACCCGCTCGACGGCGGTGCCGCATTCGACGCTGCCGCCGCCGGCCTTCACCATGGCGACGAGGGCGGCGATCATGGTGTCGGCGCCGCCCTTGCCGAGCGCCATGCCGAAACTCTGGTTGGCCATGCCTTCGAGGTAAGGAAACACCGCGCCGCCGGCGATGTCGGGAGCGAAGTCGAGATGCATGCCCCAGGCGGCGAGCAGCGCCTTGACCTGCGGGCTCTCGAAGGTCTCGTCCAGCCAGGCGCGCGGCGACGACAACAGGAAACGCAGCAGTTCCTGCGCCCCGGAGAAGCCGTGGCGACGCAGGGTTGAAAACAGGATACTTGCAATCGCACGCTTTTTCATGGGGCTGCCGAGCAGCGCGAACAAGGTCTCGGCGCGGGCCGGGAACTCCGCCACCAGCCGCGCCCAGGTCTCGGTATCGCGCGGCGAGAAGGCGCGGATGCGTTCCTGCGTCGTGGCTAGGTCGGTCGACACGCCGAGCCAGCGGCCGTCCGGAAACAGCGAGGCGAAACAATCGGCAACCGGCACGAAGGCCAGGCCGTGTGCCGCCAGATCGGATGCATAGGTCTTATGGAAAGCCGAGCCTGCGAACAGGCTGAGGTTCATCGCCGCGAAGTCGTGGCGGAAGCCGGGCGCGGTCAATTCCAGCGTCTTCACGGCGCCGCCGGGCCGCTCCGCCGCCTCGAACAGCGCCACCTTCCAGCCCCGCCTCGTCAGATGCGCGGCGCACGCCAGCGCATTGTGACCGGCGCCGATGATCACGGCATCGTATGTGGTCATTCGTTTTGTTCACCCTCGACAGAGATATTTGCATATGCATCTAATTCCGTCTAGGCTGTTTTTCGGAGCGGGCCGGAAGAGGCCGCGCCAGGGAACGCGGCGCCGTTGGGGGCGCCCATAGCGAGGAGATTTCGACATGAGTGCTGCGACCGCGCTGGGCGATTTCGCCGAGTTGCTGCTGACCGGAAGGATCGAGGTCGTCGACCTGTCGGCGCCGCTCGGGCCGGACACGCCGATCCTGAAGCTGCCGCCTGAACTGGCCAGGGACACGCCGAAGATCGAGGTGCACCGCATTTCCGAATACGACCAGGACGGTCCGTTCTGGGCCTGGAACTGGCTGAAGCTCGGCGAGCATTCCGGCACGCATTTCGACGCGCCGCACCACTGGATCACCGGCAAGGATTTTTCCGACGGCTACACCGACACTATTCCCGTCCGCAACTACGTGGCGCCGGTCAACGTCATCGACTGCTCGGCCGAGGCGGCGGAGAACGCCGATTACCTGCTGACCGCCGACGCGGTGAAGGCGTGGGAAGCGAAACACGGCGCCATCGGCAAGGGCGAGTGGGTCCTGATGCGCACCGACTGGGACCGCCGCAACGGCTCCGAGGAAGCGTTCCTCAACGCCGACGCCAACGGCCCGCATTCGCCCGGACCGACGGTCGACTGCATCGAATACATCCTCGAGCGCGGCGCCATCGGCTGGGGCACGCAGTGCATCGGCACCGATGCGGGTGCCGCCGGCGGCATGACCCCGCCCTTCCCGGCGCACAATCTGGTGCACAAGGCAAACCGCTATGGCCTCGCCAGCCTGTGCAACCTCGACAAGCTGCCGGCCAAGGGCGCGATCCTGATCGCCGCCCCGCTGAAGATCGTGAACGGCACCGGCAGCCCGGTGCGCGCGCTGGCGCTCGTGCCCAAGGGCTGAGGCGTGGCCTACGATCACGTCATCATCGGCAGCGGCGTCAACGGCCTCGTCGCCGCGGCGCTGCTGTCGGGCAAGGGCGGCAAGGTGCTGCTGCTGGAGCGCTCCGACCGCCTCGGCGGCTGCATGATGAGCGCCGAGGCAACCTTGCCCGGCTTCGTCCATGACGTGATGGCGGCGACCTTCGTGCTGTTCGTCACCGGCCCGGCGCATGGCGCGCTCGGCGCCGACCTCGCCCGCCACGGGCTGGAGTTCTGCCATTCGCCGCATCCGACCGCCGTGCTGCGGCCGGACGGTACGAGCGCGGTGCTCACCACGGACCGGGCGGCCAATGTCGCGGCCTTCAACGGATTGGCCGTCGGCGACGGCGACCGCCACGCGGCCGATGTCGGCGGCATCGAGGCCAACGCGCCGCTGCTGTTCGGCCTGCTCGGCGGCGATTTGTGGAGCGCGGCCACCGCCAAGCTTCTGGGGCGCGAGGGCTGGCGGCGCGGGCCGCGCGGCCTGGCAAGCTATCTCGGCGGCGCGCTCGGACCGGCGCGCGGCTGGCTGGAGAGCGGCTATGCTTCGCCCGAGATGCAGGCGCTTTACGCGCCGTGGACGTTGCATTGCGGCCTGTCACCGGAAGACACCTATTCCGCCCAAATGGGCAAAGTCGTCGCCTTCGCGCTGGAAGCCGCCGGAGCGCCCATCGTCAAGGGCGGGGCCGGGAAGGCGGCGGCTGCGTTCCGCGCCCTGATTGAGGAGCGCGGCGGCACCGTGCGGACCGGCGCCGAGGTCGAGCGCATCCTGGTGCGCAACGGCCGCGCCGCCGGCGTGCGGCTGGCGGGCGGCGAGGAGATCGCGGCGGCGAAATCGGTCATCGCCTCGGTGGCACCGGGGCAGCTTTATGGCCGGCTGCTCGGCCAGGACGCGCCGGAGCCGGAGAAGAAGGCTGCCAAGGCGTTCCGTCACGGCCGCGGCGACTTCCAGCTCCACTACGCGCTCGACCGGGCACCGCGCTGGATCGCCGACGGGCTGGAGAAGGTGGCGCTCATCCATCTCGCCGACGGCATAGACGCGGTGTCGAAATCCCACAACGAGGCGACGCGCGGCCTGCTGCCGGAGACGCCGACGCTGTGCGTCGGCCAGCCGGCGGCGCTTGACCCGTCGCGCTGCCCGGCCGGCAAGGCGATCCTGTGGATCCAGGTGCCGGACGCGCCGCGCGTGATCAAGGGCGACGCAGCCGGCAAGATCGCGACCTCCGGGGTCTGGGACGAGGCCACGCGCGAAGCCTTTGCCGACCGCATCGAGACGATGCTGGCGCACCACATCCGCGGCTTCCGCGACACCGTGCTGAGGCGCCGCGCCTATTCGCCGGCCGACCTCGAGGCGCTCAACGTCAACCTGGTCGGCGGCGACCCCTATGGCGGTGCCTGCACCATCGACCAGTTCTTCGCCTGGCGGCCGTTCCCCGGCTCGGTCAACCACCGCACGCCGGTGAAGGGTCTCTACCATATCGGCGCGTCGACCCATCCGGGGCCGGGCCTGGGCGGCGGCTCCGGCTTTCTCGTCGCGAAGGAGATCGGATGAACGACCGGGTGGTCATAGGCGACGACACCGAAGGCCCGCGGCTGGGCGAGATCGGCCTGCAGCAGTTCGCGCCCTATCTGATGAACCGCATCATGGGGCGCTACAATGCCTCGCTGCGCGACGACCTGGCCAAGCTCGGCCTGACCACGCCGAAGATGCGGACGCTCGCCGTGCTGTCGGTCATCGACAATCTGGTGATCAGCCGGCTCGCCGTCTATGCCATCGTCGAGCAGTCGACGCTGAGCCGCGCTCTGGACGCGCTGGAGGCCGACGGCCTGGTGCGCCGCGCCGCCGATCCCGACGACAGCCGCGCCACGCGCGTCTCGATCACCGATGCCGGCCGGGCGGCGTTCGAGCGGCTGTGGCCGACCATGCGGCGGAGCTACACCAGGATGTTCGCGGGCATCGATGCGGAAGAGCGCGCCAACTTCGTGGCGACGCTGCAGAAGATGCTCGTCAACGTCCGCAAGCACGACTTCTGAGGAGATACCCATGGCCGAACGGTCATTCGCGAAAGAAGTCCGGAAGCTCAAGCTGGGCGAGGGCGAGACGTTCACCGGCGAAGGCATTCTGGCCATCACCAAGGCGCTGCTGCAATGCGGCGTCGGTTATGTCGGCGGCTACCAGGGCGCGCCGATCAGTCACCTGATGGACGTTCTCGCCGACGCGCAGGAGATTCTGGGCGAGCTCGGCGTGCATTTCGAGGCAAGCGCCTCGGAGGCGACGGCGACCGCCATGCTGGCGGCCTCCGTGCACTACCCGATCCGCGGCGCCGCGACCTTCAAGTCGACCGTCGGCACCAATGTCGCGTCGGACGCGCTCGCCAACCTCGCCTCGGGCGGCGTTACCGGCGGCGCCCTGATCATCGTCGGCGAGGACTATGGCGAGGGCTCCTCCATCATGCAGGAGCGCAGCCACGCCTTCGCCATGAAGAGCCAGGTATGGCTGCTCGACCCGCGCCCCAACCTGCCGTCCATCGTCGCCGCGGTCGAGCACGGCTTCGAGCTGTCGGAGGCGTCGAACACGCCGGTGATGCTGCAGGTGCGCATCCGCTGCTGCCACGTCCACGGCTCCTTCACCACGAAGGACAACAAGCGGCCGGCGATGACGGTAGCCGACGCGCTGGAGAACCCGCGCCGCGACACGCAGCGCATAGTGCTGCCACCCGCCTCCTTCCTGCACGAGAAGGAGAAGATCTCCAAGCGCCTGCCGGCGGCGATCGACTACATCAAGCGGCACCGGCTGAACGAGACCTTCGGCGGCTCCGGCAAGGTCGGCATCATCTGCCAGGGCGGCATGTACAACGGCGTCATCCGCGCGCTGCAGCGGCTCGGCCTGGCCGACCTCTATGGCGAGACCGAGGTGCCGCTGCATGTGCTCAACGTCACCTATCCGCTGATCGAGGACGATCTCGTCGCCTTCTGCGAGGGCAAGGATGCGGTGCTGGTGGTCGAGGAGGGTCAGCCGGATTACATCGAGCAGGCGCTCGGCGCCATGCTCTACAAGGCCGGCGCGACGGTGCGCCTCGAAGGCAAGGGCGTGCTGCCGATGGCCGGCGAATATACCGGCGACACGCTGCTGTCGGGCCTTGGCGCGTTCCTGCGCCAGCATGCCGGCGGCATGCTGGCGCCGGAGATCCGGGCGCCCAACGTACCGGCGCCGCCGATCTTCGAGGATCTCGCCAAGACCGTACCGATGCGCCCGCCGGGCTTCTGCATCGGCTGCCCCGAGCGCCCGATCTTCGCGGCGACGAAGCTCGCGGAGCAGGAGCTCGGCAAGCACCACATCGCCTCCGACATCGGCTGCCACCTGTTCTCGATCATGCCGCCATTCGAGCTCGGCGCCACCACCATGGGCTACGGGCTGGGGCCGGCTTCGGCTTCGGCCTTCAATTCGCCCGACGCCAGGCGCCGCTCCATCTCCTTCGTCGGCGACGGCGGCTTCTGGCACAACGGCCTGACCTCCTCGATCGGCAATGCCGTCTTCAACAAGAACGACGGCGTCATCGTGGTGGTCGACAACTATTATTCGGCCGCGACCGGCGGGCAGGACGTCTTGTCGTCGCGCGCCAGCAACCGGACCAAGTCGACGAAACATCCGATCACCGACGCCATCAAGGGCATGGGCGTGAAATGGGTGCGCCACATCGAGCGCACCTACGACGTCGGCCAGATGCGCGACACGCTGAAGGAAGCGCTGACGACCGAGGAGAAAGGCCCCAAGGTCATCGTCGCCTCGTCGGAATGCATGCTCAACCGGCAGCGGCGCGAGGCGCCGCTGAAGAAGAAGGCGGCGGCCGAAGGCAGGCGCATGGTCAAGACCAAGTTCGGCGTGGACGAGGACGTCTGCACCGGCGATCACGCCTGCATGCGGCTCTCCGGCTGCCCGTCGCTGACGGTCAAGCATCTCGACGACCCGCTGCGCGACGATCCGGTGGCGGCGATCGACGAGAACTGCGTCGGCTGCGGCAATTGCGGCGAGGTCGCCGACGCGGCGGTGCTCTGCCCGTCCTTCTACCAGGCCGACGTGGTCAGCAACCCGACGGGCTGGGACCGCTTCTGGTTCCGGCTGCGCCAGCGGGTGATTTCGGCGCTGCAGTCGCGGCGCGAGCGCCGGCGGCTGACCTTCGGAGCACAGGCGGCATGAGGCTCGGTCTGGCGAAAGGCCCCGACCGCACGGGTTCGGTCATAAAACTCTGCATCCTGGCGGTGGGCGGCCAGGGCGGCGGCGTGCTCACCAACTGGATCACCGACCTGGCGCAGCGGGCCGGCTGGCATGTGCAGTCGACCTCGGTCGCCGGCGTGGCGCAGCGCACCGGCGCCACGATCTACTATGTCGAGATGATGCCGAGCGATCCGGCCCGGCCGGACGCCCGGCCGGTGCTGGCGCTGAGCCCGGCGCCGGGCGACGTCGACATCCTGATCGCCGCCGAACTGGCGGAAGCCGGACGGGCGGTGCTGCGCGGCTTCGTCACGCCCGACCGCACCACGCTGATCGCTTCCAGCCATCGCATGCTGGCGGTGTCGGAGAAGATCGTGCCGGGCGATGGCCGCGCCGATGGCGGCACGGTGCAGCGCCGGGCGGCCGAGGCGTCGCGGCGCTTCGTCCATTTCGACATGGAGGCGCTGGCAAAACAGGCCGGCAGCGTGATCTCCGCCAGCCTGTTCGGCGCGCTCGCCGGCACCGGCGAGTTGCCCTTTTCGCGCGCCGAGTTCGAGGCGACCATCAAGGCCGGCGGCAAAGGGACGGAAGCCAGCCTTCGGGCTTTCGCCCTCGCCTACGACCGCGCCGCCGGCGTCGCCGCGGCCGAAAGCGCGGCGGTGATTCCAGCTGGCGACACCGGGTCGGCCGTGCGCGGCCCGCGACGGCTGGAGGAGCAATGGGAGGAGTTGCTGCACCGCGTCGCCGAGCTGCCGGAGCCGGTGCGCGAGCTTGCCGAGCCGGGCCTGCGAAAAGTGGTCGACTTCCTCGATCCGGCCTATGGCGGCGAATATCTCGAGCGCATCGAGCGCATCGCCGCCGACGACGAGGAGACGCAAGGCTTCGCCTTTTCGCGCGAGGCGGCGAAATACGTCGCCAACGCCATGGTCTACGACGACATCGTGCGCGTCGCCGACCTGAAGACCCGGTCGGCGCGGGCCGAGCGCGTGCGCCGCGAGGTGAAGCTGGGCGAAGGCCAGGCGCTGCTCACCACCGAATATTTCCATCCGCGCATGGAGGAGATCTGCGGCACGCTGCCGGCCCGGCTGGGGGCGGCGATCGAGGCACGGCCCGGCCTGATAAAGGCGCTCAACCGCGTGGTCGACCGCGGCCGCCGCATCCGCACCGACAGCATCCTCGGCTTCGGCATGCTGTGGGCGATCGGCGGCATGCGGCGCTGGCGCCGCGGCCTGCTGCGCCATCGCGTCGAGACGGCGCATCTGGAGGAATGGCTGGCGACGGCGCTGCGCGAGCGCGACGGCGACTATGCTCTCGGCGTCGAGGTGCTGAAGTGCCGTCGCCTGATCAAGGGTTATTCCGACACCCATAGCCGCGGCCTGTCGAAGTTCGACCGCGTGCTCGGCTGCCTGCCGCTGCTCAAAGGCCGCGCCGACGCCGCCGACTGGATCAGGCGGCTGCGCGAGGCGGCGCTTGCCGACGCGGACGGGGTGGCGCTCGACGGCGCGATCCGCACGGTGCGCTCCTTCACCGAGGAAGTGGACGAGCATACCGGCTGAGGTCTCCGCTCTCCAACGCGGCCTGGATGCGCTTGCGCGCGGCCGGCCAAAGCCGCACCGGCTTGGTCTCGCGCGAAGCGGCCGCATAGTTTAAGCTTAGACAATCGCGGCGCGCCCGCGCCGGCACGCGATTCGCGCCCCTGGCTGCTGGCCAAGGGGGCGCGCTTCAGGAGGGATGCCCGTTGACCGAGCAAGGCGGCGTGGACTGGATCGACAGCGAGACCAAGGTCGCCGAGGCGCCCGCCGACCATGGCGACGACCTGCGGCTGTGGCTGCGCCTGCTCACCTGCTCTACGCTGGTCGAGACCGAGGTGCGGCGGCGCCTGCGCGAGGACTTCGACTTCACCCTGCCGCGCTTCGACCTGCTCGCCCAGCTCGAGCGCGCCGAGCAGGGCATGGTGCTCGGCGAGCTGTCCAGGCGCATGATGGTGTCGGCGGGCAATCTCACCGCGCTGGTGGAGCGGCTGGTCGAGAGCGGCCATGTCAGCCGCACCACCTCGCCGACCGATCGCCGCGTCCAGATCATCGCGCTCACCGATTTCGGCCGCGCCGCCTTCCGCGAGATGGCCGACCGCCACGGCGACTGGATCGGCGACCTGTTCAAGGACCTGTCGGCGCGCGACCGGGTGGCGCTGATCGACGAGCTCGGCAAGCTGAAACGCTCGATCCGCGCGTCGCTCGCGGCAGGCGGCGGGACGTAACGGGATTCGTCTATTCGTTCGGCGCGCAGTTGCCTGGCCGGTTTTGTCCGACGCGATGCTTTGACCGTCGGCGCTGCCCCTCATCGCCCTGCCGGGCACTTCTCCCCGTAGGGACGGGAGAAGGACGCGGCGGCTGCCGATTTCGCCAATCAGCACTGCTGGAGATTTGCGAAGATGCGCCGCAGCAGGTGGCCCTCTCCCCATTCAGGGCTGTCGGATTCTCACGTCTTCCATCGTTGGCGCATCATGTTGATATGCTCTGCTTTATGAGTGCTTCGTTCTGCTCTGCCGGGCGTGTCGCTGCCGCCACGGCATGGATCCTATGGTCTCCGCGACGGCCTTCGGCCTGCTCCGCCATAGGATGACGAAAGGTGGAATGGTTCGGCTACTCGCCAGCGGCCCGTGAGCCTTTAACGGTTGCGATTAGCCTGTAACATCAACGCCTTCGTCATCCTAGGGCGGAGCCGGAGCGCAGCGGAGGCGAAGACCCTAGGATCCATGCCGTACCGGTTGTGAAGTGCTCCGGCGCCGACGGCATCCTATCAGATGTGTGAACGCGGTAGCCGTTCTTCACAGGGAGAGGATGCCAGCAGGCAGGTGAGGGGCAGCGGGACGGTCGGCGCCGCAGCCGATGGTACAAAAAAACTTTAAGCTTGAAATTTCTCGCGATCGAGTCCACCTTGTGTGCAGGGGTCGGCGCAGCGAATCCGTGCGCCCGCGCCCAGCTCGACCAACCGGAGGACGGCCATGCGGATAGTCTGTATCGGAGGCGGCCCGGCGGGACTCTATTTCGCCCTGCTGATGAAGAGCCGACACCCCGAGCACCGCGTCACCGTGGTCGAGCGCAACCGGCCCTACGACACCTTCGGCTGGGGCGTGGTCTTCTCCGACGCCACCATGCAGTCGATGCGGCAGTGGGATCCGAAGACCGCCGAGGCCATCAAGGTGGCGTTCAACCACTGGGACGACATCGAGCTGGTCTTCAAGGGCCGCAAGATCCGCACCTCCGGCCACGGCTTCGTCGGCATCGGCCGCAAGAAGATGCTGAACATCCTGCAGGACCGCTGCAAGGAACTCGGCGTCGAGCTGGTGTTCGAGCACGAGGTCGAGAGCGACGCGGAATTTTCCGACGCCGACCTGATCATCGCCGCCGACGGCGTCAATTCGCGCATCCGCGCCCGATATGCCGACGTGTTCAAGCCGGACATGCTGATGCGGCCGAACCGCTTCGTCTGGCTCGGCACCGACAAGCCGTTCGACGCCTTCACCTTCGACTTCCGCAAGACCGAGCACGGCTGGTTCCAAGCGCATGTCTACCGCTTCGACGCCAACACCTCGACCTTCATCGTCGAGACGACGGAGGACGTGTTCAAGGCGCATGGCCTCGACGAAATGGACCAGGACCAGTCGATCGCCTTCTGCGAAAAGCTGTTCGCCGAGACGCTGGACGGCCACAGCCTGATGAGCAATTCGCGCCACCTGCGCGGCTCGGCCTGGCTGAATTTCGGCCGGCTGATCTGCGACAAGTGGAGCCATTTCAACGGCCGCAGCCATGTCGTGCTGATGGGCGACAGCGCCCACACCGCGCATTTCGCCATCGGCTCCGGCACGAAACTCGCCATCGACGACGCCATCGAGCTGACCCGCCAGTTCGACATCGCCGGCCACGAGGCGAAGCACATCCCGGCCGTGCTCGCGGCCTACGAGGAGGTGCGCCGGGTCGACGTGGCGCGCATCCAGAACGCGGCGCGCAACGCCATGGAATGGTTCGAGGTGGTCGGCACCCGCTATGCCGACACGCTCGAGCCCGAGCAGTTCATGTATTCGATGCTGACCCGCTCTCAGCGCATCAGCCACGAGAACCTGCGCCTGCGCGACAAGGCCTGGCTGGAGGGCTACGAGCGCTGGTTCGCCGAGCGCGCCGGCATCCATCCTGCCGCCAACGGCGCCGTGCCGCCGCCGATGTTCACGCCCTTCAAGCTGCGCGGCCTGACGCTCGCCAACCGCATCATGGTGTCGCCGATGGCGATGTACTCGGCGGTCGACGGCCTGCCGGGCGACTTCCACCTCGTCCATCTCGGCGCCCGCGCCATGGGCGGGGCGGCGCTGATCTTCCCGGAGATGACCTGCGTGTCGCCGGACGCGCGCATCACCCCCGGCTGCCTCGGCCTGTGGAGCGACGAGCAGATGCCGGCGTGGAAGCGCGTCGTCGATTTCGTCCACAACCAGACGCCCGCCGGGATCGGCATCCAGCTCGGCCATGCCGGCCGCAAGGGCGCGACGCGGCTGGCATGGGAGGGCATCGACCAGCCGCTCGACGAGGGCGGATGGCCGCTGATCTCGGCCTCGGCGATCCCCTACCTCAAGAACTCGCAAGTGCCGCGGGCGATGACGCGCGCCGACATGGACCGGGTTCTCGAAGACTTCGTAGCGGCGACGCGGCGCGCCGCCGAACTCGGCTTCGACATGCTCGAGCTGCACGCCGCGCATGGCTATCTGCTGTCGAGCTTCCTGTCGCCGCTCACCAATGTGCGCGGCGACGAGTATGGCGGCGATCACGCGGCGCGGGCGCGCTTCCCGCTGGAGGTCTTCCGCGCCGTCCGCGCCGTCTGGCCCGAGGACAGGCCGATGTCGGTGCGCCTCTCCGCCAACGACTGGTTCGAGGGCGGCAACACGCCGGAGGACGCGGCGATCTTCGCCCGCATGTTCAAGGAGGCCGGCGCCGACCTGATCGACTGCTCGTCCGGCCAGGTGGTCAAGGAGGAGAAGCCGGTCTACGGCCGCCTGTTCCAGACGCCGTTCTCCGACAAGATACGCAACGAGATCCGCATGCCGACCATCGCGGTCGGCGCCATCTCGGAGGCCGACCACGCCAACTCGATCATCGCCGCCGGCCGCGCCGACCTCTGCGCCGTGGCGCGTCCGCACCTCGCCGATCCGTCCTTCGTGCTGCACGAGGCCGCCAGGATCGGCTTCGCCGGGCAGGCATGGCCGAAGCAGTATTATTCGGCGCGGGCGCAGTACGAGAACAATCTCGCGCGCGCCGCCGCTGCGGCCGCCGAGGCGGGCAAGCCGCGATGACCCGCCGGAATCGCGCAAGGGCAACAGGATGAGCGCCGGCCGCCACGCCCTGGTCACCGGCGCCGGCAGCGGCATCGGCCGGGCGGTCGCGCTGGCCCTCGCGGCGAGCGGCCACCGCGTCTCGCTGGCCGGCCGCCGCGCCGGACCGCTCGAGGAGGTAGGCCGCGAGATCGCCGCGACAGGCGGCACGAGCGCGGTCGTCGACGGCTTCGACGTCGCCGACCCGCGGGCGGTGGAGCAGGGTGTCGCACGGGCGCTTGAAGCCGGCGGCGACGTCGCCGTGCTGGTCAACTGCGCCGGCGAGGCGCCGTCGGCGCCGTTCGACAAGACCGGGCTCGACCTGTGGAACCGGGTGATCGGCATCAATCTCACCGGCGCCTTCCTGGTCACGCAGGCGCTGCTGCCGTCGATCCGGCGCGCCGGCAACGGCCGCATCGTCCACGTCGCCAGCACCGCCGGACTGACCGGCTATGCCTATGTGTCGGCCTATTGCGCGTCCAAGCACGGGCTGGTCGGCCTGACCCGCGCGCTGGCGCTGGAGCTGGCGCGCACCGACGTCACCGTCAACGCGGTCTGCCCGGGCTTCACCGACACGCCGCTGATCGCCGGCGCGGTCGAGACCATCGCCGGCAAGACCGGCCGCAGCCGGGACGAAGCCCGCGCCAGCCTCGCCCGCGTCAATCCGCAGGGCCGCCTGGTCACGCCGCAGGAAGTGGCCGACACGGTGCTGTGGCTGGTGTCGGAGAAGTCGTCCGCAGTCACCGGCCAGGCGATCCCGGTCGCCGGCGGCGAGGTCATGAGCGGCTGACGACGCGCCCGAAAACCCAAAACGGCAAAACCAGAGGGAGGAGCAGACATGACCACGGAAGCAACACTGGACAAAGGCATAACCCGCGACGGCGCCGGCTACCGCGAGACGACCTGGAACATTCTTGGGCAGGTGTACTTTCCCAAGGCGATCTGCGACTCGACCTTCGCTTTCGAGACCAACAGCGCGCCCGGCCAGTTCGTGCCGGTCCACATCCATCCGACCCAGGACGAATTCATCCTGGTCCAGGAAGGCGAGCTGGACCTGAAGCTCGACGGCCAGTGGGTCAAGGCGAAGGCCGGCGATCTGGTACGCATGCCGCGCGGCATCCCGCACGGCTATTTCAACAAGTCGGACAAGCCGACGCGCGCGCTGTTCTGGGTGTCGCCGACGCGCATGCTCGACCAGCTGTTCGAGAAGCTGCACAACCTCGCCGACCCCGCGGAGGTGGTGCGGATCTCGGCGGAGCACGAAGTCGAGTTCCTGCCGCCCTCGGCCAACGACTGAGCGCGATAGCGGGGGTTCGCAGGGACGGAAAGGCATGAGCATGAGCAACGCGATCCAGGACAAGAAGCGCCCGTTCAAGGGCCATCAGGCGCGGCATTTCGGCTTCGAGACCGACGCTGACGGCCGCGTTGCCACCATCACGCTGAACCGTCCGGAGAAGAAGAACCCGCTTACCTTCGACAGCTACGAGGAGCTGGCCGACCTGTTCCGGTCGCTGCGCTGGGCAAGCGATGTACGAACGGTGGTGCTGACCGGCGCGGACAACAACTTCTCGTCCGGCGGCGACGTGTTCGAGATCATCGAGCCGCTCACCAGGATGACGATGCCTGATCTTTTGACCTTCACCCGCATGACCGGCGACCTCGTGCGCCAGATGCGCGCCTGCCCGCAGCCGATTCTTGCGGCCGTCGACGGCATCTGCGCCGGCGCCGGCGCCATCCTGGCGATGGCGTCAGACTATCGCCTCGCCACGCCGGAAGCGAAAACCGCCTTCCTGTTCACCCGCGTCGGCCTGGCCGGCGCCGACATGGGCGCCTGCGGCATCCTTCCGCGCATCATCGGCCAGGGCCGGGCCGCCGAGCTGCTGTTCACCGGCCGGGTGATGACGGCAGCCGAAGGCCATGCCTGGGGGTTCTACAACGGCCTTCACGATCGTGCCGCGCTGCTGGACGAGACCCGCCGCTTTGCCCGCAACCTCGCCGACGGGCCATGGTTCGCCCATTCCATGACCAAGAAGATGCTCGACCAGGAATGGTCGATGGGCATCGAGGAGATGATCGAATCGGAAGCGCAGGCGCAGGCGATCTGCATGGCGACCGGCGACTTCCGCCGCGCCTTCGAGGCGTTCGCCGCCAAGGCCAAGCCCGACTTCAAGGGTGACTGAGCGATGACGGCGCATTCTTCCGCCCCGGCCGCCGGCCCGGCACGCGACCACCTCGACTGGCCGTTCTACGGCGACGAGCACCGGCGGCTTGCCGGCGAGCTCGACCGCTTCGTCGCCGGCGGCGGCCTCGGCACGATCGACCACGCCGATGCCGATGCCGCCTGCAAGGCGCTGGTGAAGCGGCTCGGCGACGCCGGCATCCTTCGTCACTGTGTGCCGCGGGCATTCGGCGGAACTTCCGACGCGATCGACAGCCGGGCGCTCTGCACCATCCGCGAGACGCTGGCCTATGCCGACGGGCTGGCCGACTTCGCCTTCGCCATGCAGGGGCTGGGCACCGGGGCGATCAGCCTGTCCGGCTCGGACGAGCTGAAGAGTCGCGTGCTGCCGAAGGTCGCCAGAGGCGAGCTGATCTCGGCCTTCGCGCTGACCGAGCCGGAGGCCGGGTCGGACGTCGCGGCCATGGCCTGCGCCGCCCGCCGTGACGGCGACGCCTACGTGCTCGACGGCGACAAGATCTTCATCTCCAATGGCGGCATCGCCGACGTCTACACGCTGTTTGCCCGCACCGGCGAGGCGCCGGGCACGCGCGGCATATCGGCCTTCGTCGTGTTCGCCGACACGCCCGGCTTCACCATCGCCGAGCGCATCGAGACCATCGCCCCGCATCCGCTGGCCCGCATCCGCCTCGACGCCTGCCGCATCCCGGCGTCGCAGCTTCTGGGAACGTCGGGCGAAGGCTTCAAGATCGCCATGCGCACGCTCGACATCTTCCGCCCGTCGGTGGCGGCTGCGGCGCTCGGCTTCGCCCGCCGCGCCCTCGACGAGGCGGCCGCCCATGCGCGGACGCGAAAGATGTTCGGCGCGACGCTGGCCGACCTGCCGACGGCGCAGAGCACGCTCGGAGAGATGGCGACGGCGATCGACGCGGCGGCGCTGCTGACCGCCCGCACCGCCTGGCGCCGCGACGTGCAGAAGCTGCCGACCACGCGCGAGGCCGCCATGGCCAAGCTGACCGCCACCGAGAACGCGCAATGGGTCATCGACCAGGCGCTGCAGCTCTTCGGCGGGCGCGGCGTGCGGGTCGGCGAGATCACCGAGCGTCTTTACCGCGAGATCCGGGCGCTGCGCATCTACGAGGGCGCCACGGAAGTGCAGAAGCTGATCATCGGGCGCGCCGTAACGGCCGCCCCCTCGACCGACCGGAAGCCATCATGACCATAGCCAAACTGACCGACCACGCCCCAGCCGGGACACCCCACCGCGTGCTGCAGCCGCAAGGCTGGGCCAAGCCCATCGGCTACGCCAACGGCATCGAGGCGCGCGGGCGCACCGTCTTCGTCGGCGGCCAGATCGGTTGGAACGCCCAGTGCAGGTTCGAGGCGCATGACCTGCCCGGCCAGGTGCGGCAGGCGCTGGAGAACATCGTCGCGATCCTGCGCGAGGCCGGCGCCGGGCCCGAGCATGTCACGACCCTGACCTGGTACGTGCTCGACCGAAAAGTCTACTCCGCGTCGCTCAAGGAGATCGGCGCCGCCTACCGGGCGACGATGGGCCGCAATTTTCCGGCCATGGCCGTGGTCGAGGTTTCCGGCCTTGTCGAGGACGAGGCGCTGGTCGAGATCCAGGCCACCGCCGTGGTCCCGGACTGAGCCGGCATGAGCGTCAGCCTGAGCCGCGACGGCGATGTCGCCGTCATCCTGATCGACAACCCGCCGGTCAATGCCGCATCGCAGGCGGTGCGCGCCGGGGTGGTGGACGCACTCGCGACCGCCAACGCCGATCCCGCCATTGCGGCGATCGTCATCGCCTGCGCCGGAAAAACCTTCGTTGCCGGCGCCGACGTCAAGGAGTTCGGCAAGCCGCCCGTTCCGCCGTTCCTGCCCGACGTGGTGCTTTCGATCGAGAACTCGGCCAAGCCGGTCGTTGCCGCCGTGCACGGAACGGCGCTCGGTGGCGGCTTCGAGATCGCGCTCGCCGCCCACGCCCGCATCGCCGTTGAAGACGCTTCGTTCGGCCTGCCGGAGGTGAAGCTCGGCATCGTGCCCGGTGCCGGCGGCACGCAGCGGCTGCCGCGGCTGGCCGGCATGGTGACCGCCATCGAGTTGGCGGCCAGCGGCCGGCGCATCTCCGCCGGCGAGGCGCAAAAACTCGGCGTGATCGACCGCATCGCCGAGGGCGGGCTGATCGCCGCCGCGACGGCCTTTGCACGCGAGCTGGCGGGAAAGCCGCTGCGCCGCACCGGCGACCTGCCGGTGCCGCCCTTCGACGAGCAGCAAGCTGCCGCGCAGATCGCCGCGGCGGACAGGAAGGCGCGCGGCCAGATTTCTCCGGGCGAGGCGGCGCGCCTGGTGAGGCTTGCGGCCGACCTGTCTCTCTCCGAGGGACTGGCGCGCGAGCGTGCAAAATTCCTGGAGCTCGTCGGCTCGGAGCAGGCGGCGGCGCTGCGCTATGTCTTTGCCGCCGAACGAGCCGCCGGCAAGATTCCCGGCCTGGAGGACGTCGCGCCGCGCGCGATCGGAAACGTCGGCGTGGTCGGTGCCGGGCTGATGGGGGCGGGCATAGCCGTCTCCTTCGCCGATGCCGGCTATTCCGTCATGGTCGTGGAACGGGACCAGCCATCGGCCGAAGCCGGCCGGTCACGCGTCGAGAGCCTCTATGACCGGATGGTCAAGTCGGGGCGGATCGACGCGGCCGGCAAGGCGGAGCGCCTGGGGCGGATGAACTTCTTCGCCGACCGCGCCGCGCTGTCGGGCAGCGACCTGGTGATCGAGGCGGTGTTCGACGACCTCGACGTCAAGCGGGAGCTGTTTTCCGCGCTCTCCGGCATCGTGCGGCCCGATGCGATCCTCGCCACCAACACCAGCTATCTCGATCCCAACGTGATCGCCGAGGTGGTCGCCAACCCGCAGCGTCTCGTCGGCCTGCATTTCTTTTCGCCGGCAAACGTCATGCGGCTGGTCGAGGTGGTGCGCACCGCGTCGGCCAGTCCCGAAGTACTGGCCACCGGCCTCGCCGTGGTCAAGCGGCTCGGCAAGCTCGGTGTCGTCAGCGGCGTCTGCGAAGGGTTCATCGGCAACCGCATCTTCACGACATACCGCCAGCATTGCGATTTCATGCTGGAGGAAGGCGCGCTGCCGCACGAGATCGACGCGGCGATCGAGGCATTCGGCTTCCCGATGGGGCCCTACGCCGTCAACGACCTCGCCGGGCTCGACATCTCCTGGGCGCGACGCAAGCGCAACGCGGCGACACGCGATCCGTCGGAGCGCTATGTCGTCATTGCCGACCGCCTCTGCGAAGCCGGCCGCTTCGGCCAGAAGACCGGCAGGGGCTATTACTCCTATGCCGGCGGCCGCAAGGCGGTCGACCCGGAGGTGACGGCGCTGATCGAAGCGGTGTCGCGTCAGGGCGGCCATGTCCGCCGCCGCTTCGGCCCCGACGAGATCGTCGGGCGGATCATGACGGCGATCGCGGCGGAGGGCCGCAAGATCCTCGACGAGGGCATCGCGCTGCGGGCCTCCGACATCGACCTGGTGCTGATCAACGGCTACGGCTACCCAGCCTGGCGCGGCGGCCCGATGTATCAGGCCGGGCTGGCGGCGTAGCGGGGCGAGCGTGTCTGGCGCCGGCCTGAGATGCCAGCCGGGCTCGGACAAGCCGGAAATTCGTCGCCGAGACGCGGCAATCGTCCCCTTGACCTTCCAGCGACTGGAAACATTACGTTGCCTTCCCAGATAGCAGGGAAAGGTACGCGGCGTGGCCCATCACCATCATCATGACCATCATTGCTGCGCGGGCAAGGCGCCGGCCGCACACGCCGTGCTGCGCGACCCCGTCTGCGGCATGACCGTCGATCCCAAAGCCGGCAAGCCGACGCTGGAGCATGGCGGGCGCACCGTCCATTTCTGCTCGGCCGGCTGCAGGGCCAAGTTCGAGGCGGATCCCGACGCCTATCTGGAAGCGAAGGACCCGGTCTGCGGCATGACGGTGCAGCGCGCCGACGCCCAGCATTTCCATCGGCACGAGGGGCGCGGCTATTATTTCTGCTCGGCCGGCTGCAAGCAAAAATTCGAGGCGGCGCCGGAAAACTATCTTGGCGAGCGGCAGCCCGAGCCGCCGGCGCCGAAGGGCACGAAATACACCTGCCCGATGCATCCGGAGATCGTGCGCGACGGCCCCGGCTCCTGCCCGCTCTGCGGTATGGCACTGGAGCGGATGGGCGTGCCGACCGGCGAGGAAGGCCCGAACCCGGAGCTGGTCGACTTCACCAGGCGTTTCTGGGTGAGCGCGGCGCTGTCGGTGCCGCTGCTTCTCATCACCATGGGGCCGATGCTCGGCCTGCCGGTGCGCGACTGGCTGGGCGAGCGCACTGCCGTATGGCTCGAGCTGGCGCTGGCCACGCCCGTCGTCCTGTGGGCGGCGCTGCCGTTCTTCCATCGCGGCTGGCAGTCGGTTCTCAACCGCAGCCCGAACATGTGGACGCTGATCTCGATCGGCGTCGGCGCGGCCTATCTCTACAGCGTCGTCGCGACGCTATTCCCGGACATTTTCCCGCACCAGTTCCGCGGCCACGGCGGCGCCGTGCCGGTCTATTTCGAGGCGGCGGCGGTGATCGTCGCGCTGGTCTTCCTCGGCCAGGTGCTGGAGCTCAAGGCGCGCGAGCGCACGGGATCGGCGATCCGCGCCCTGCTCGACCTCGCGCCGAAGACCGCCCGGCGGATCGGCGCCGACGGCGTCGAAACGGATGTGCCACTCGACGCGGTGCAGGCCGGCGACCTGCTGCGCGTGCGGCCCGGCGAGAGCGTGCCGGTCGACGGCGTGGTCGAGGACGGGCGCTCCTCGGTAGACGAATCGATGCTCACCGGCGAGCCGCTGCCCGTCGGGAAGGACAAGGGCGATGCGCTGACCGGCGGCACGCTCAACCGCAACGGCACGCTGGTCATGCGCGCCGAAAAGGTCGGCGCCGACACCATGCTGTCGCGCATCGTCGAGATGGTCGCCAAGGCTCAGCGCAGCCGCGCGCCGATCCAGGGCCTGGCCGACCGCGTCTCCTACTATTTCGTGCCGGCGGTCGTGCTGGTCGCGGTCTTCGCCTTCATCGCCTGGTCGCTGTTCGGGCCGCAGCCCAGCCTGGTCTACGCCATCGTCGCGGCGGTATCGGTGCTGATCATCGCCTGCCCCTGTGCGCTCGGGCTCGCCACGCCGATGTCGATCATGACGGCGACCGGGCGCGGCGCCCAGGCCGGCGTGCTGGTCAAGGACGCCGAGGCGCTGGAGCGGCTGTCCAAGGTCGACACCCTCATCGTCGACAAGACCGGCACGCTCACCGAAGGCCGGCCGAAGCTGACCGATGTCGTTGCCGCGGAGGGTTTTGACGAGGCGGAGCTGCTGTCCCTCGCCGCCGCGCTGGAGCAGGGTTCCGAGCATCCGCTTGCCGAGGCCATCGTCGAGGGTGCGCGCGAGCGCGGCACGACGGTCGGGAAGGTGACGGATTTCGAGTCCGTCACCGGCAAGGGCGTCAGGGGCACGGTCGATGGCCGCGCCGTCGCGCTCGGCAATGCCGCGATGATGGGCGACATCGGCGCCGATCACGGTGCGCTATCCGAACGGGCCGACCGGCTGCGCGCCGACGGGCGCACGGCCATGTTCGTCGCCGTGGACGGCAAGGCGGCCGGCATCGTCGCCGTGGCCGACCCGATCAAGGCCAATGCCGCCGATGCGATCCGCGCCCTGCACGACAGCCGGCTGAGGATCGTCATGGCCACCGGCGACAATGCGGTGACCGCTAGGGCCGTGGCTGCCAGGCTCGGCATCGACGAGGTGCGCGCCGACATGACGCCGGAAGCAAAACACCGGCTGGTCGAGGAGCTGCGCGGCCGAGGCGCGGGCGTAGCCATGGCAGGCGACGGCGTCAACGACGCGCCGGCGCTGGCCGCCGCCGATGTCGGCATCGCCATGGGCACGGGCGCCGACGTGGCGCTGGAAAGCGCCGGCATCACGTTGCTCAAGGGCGACATCTCCGGCATCGTGCGGGCAAGGCGGCTGGCGCGCGCGACGCTGCGCAACATCCGCCAGAACCTGTTCTTCGCCTTCGTCTACAACGTCGTCGGCGTGCCGATCGCGGCGGGCGTTCTGTACCCGATCTTCGGCACGCTCCTGTCGCCGATGCTGGCGGCGGCGGCGATGAGCCTGTCCTCCGTCTCGGTGATCGGCAACGCGCTCCGGCTGCGCGGCTTGAAGCTGTGAGCGGTCGCACCGATATGGGCCTTGAGCTTCCAGCAGGTGGAAGGTTTAGCCTGCTGCAAGCGAATACTGGAGACTGACCGTGAACATCGGAACCGCCGCGGAAAAATCCGGGCTGCCGCCCAAGACCATCCGCTACTACGAGGATATCGGCCTGCTCCGGCCCGACAGGGCCGGCAACGGCTACCGCGACTATTCGACCGCCGACGTGCACCGGCTGAAATTCCTGCAGCGCTCGCGCAGCCTCGGCTTCTCGGTCGAGGAATGCCGCCAGCTGCTGTCGCTCTACGGCGACCGGGAGCGGGAAAGCGCCGAGGTGAAGGCGCTGGCCGAGACCAAGCTGGCGGAGATCGACCGCAAGCTCGCCGAGCTGGCGGAACTGCGCGCCGCGCTCAGCCACCTGGTCGAGGCCTGCCACGGCGACCACCGGCCGGACTGCCCCATTATCGACGGGCTTGCCGGGCACCGCCACTGACGTGCCGGGCATTGACGTGCCGGGCAAAAGGCCCAACCGAACACTCGAAGCCTGAAAGGACACCCATGATCCGCAAGATTCTTCTCGCCGCGTCCGCCCTGACGCTGGCCGCCTTCGTCGCCGGCGCATCGCTCGCCCAGACCGACCACGGCGGCCACGGCGCCGACGCGGCAGCCAACACCCATGCCGGCGCGGCCGAGGCCGGCTATCGCCGCGCCATGGACGTCATGCATCAGGCCATGTCGAAGATGCCCTATTCGGGCAATCCGGACGTCGACTTCGTGCGCGGCATGATCCCACACCACCAGGCGGCGATCGACATGGCCAAGGTGGTGATCGCGCATGGCAAGGACCCCGAGATCCGCAAGCTCGCCCACGACATCGTCGCCGCGCAGGAGAAGGAGATCGACCAGATGGAGGCGTGGCTGAAGGCCAACGCGCCGAAATAGGCCGTTCCGCCGCGGGCGCACCTCTTCGAACTCGGCCGGCGCACCGTCGGGAAGCTCAGTTCAGCGGGATGTCGTTGTCGGCCTTGCCGCCCTGGTATTCGGCCGAAAGCCCGTCATAGATCTTCGATATGCCGGCAATGCGGGCTTCCAGCCTGGCGCGGTCGGCCTCCGGCAGGTCGCGCACCAGCTTGCGGAGGGAAAAGCTCTTCCAATAGGCGTTCTCGGCCCGGTAGCCGCCGGGATCGAGGGTGAACACCTCCTTCAAAATCTTCAGATCGTGCGGGATGGCAAAGCTGTCGCGCGAATCCTCGTGGCTGAACAGGTAGTAGAAATTGTCGAAGCCGGTCCAGGTGATGGCCGACAGGCAGAGCGAGCACGGCTCGTGAGTGGCGACGAACAGGCAGTCCTTCGTGTCCGGCCGGTCCGCCCTGGGCAGTTCGTAGAAGCGCTTCAGGCAATGCACCTCGCCGTGCCAGAGCGGGTTTTCGGTCTCGTTGTTGGTCTCCGCCAGCACCAGGCCGCGATCCTCCTTGCGCAGGATCGCCGCGCCGAACAGCTTGTTGCCGTGCGCCACGCCGGCTTCGGTCTTCGGCACGATGTCGTGCTCGATCACGTCGAGCAGCCGGGTGATCAGGGAACCGTCGCTCATCGCGCGGCCTCCGGCAGGCGGATTTCGTAGGGTTCCTCGAAGAAGAATTCCTCCAGATTGTTGCCGTCGCCGCCGCGGTCGACGATGGCGAAATCCTGCGCCTCGCCGATCGGCGTCAGCACGCCGTGCCAGGAATTGCGCGGGTAGTTGATGCCCTGGCCGGGCGCGGTCAGGAACGCATGCGGCATGCCCGGCCTGCCGTCCTCGTCATGGCAGACGACCACCAGGAAGGGCCGCCGGTCGAGCGGGATGAAGGCCTGGCTGCCGAGCGGATGGCGCTCCACCATGGCGAGCTTCAGCGGGAATTCGTAGGGCGTGCCGCGCACGGTCGAGATCAGCACGCGGGCGTTGTGACCAGCGGCGTCCGCCGCCGCCAGCGCGTGAAAGCGTTCCGCCTTGCCGCCATTGATCGGGAAATGATCGTCGCCGCCGATCTCTATGACCTGGCCGAACTCGGCGAAGTTTTCGCGGGTGAGCGGTTGGGCGGTGATGATGCGGGTCATGCGATTGACCCCGAAGAAGCACGCTCCTTCGCATGCCAATCTCCCCCCTTGAGGGCACGGCTATCGCATATGAGTTGTATCGGAGGGGCGGACAGCTCTGCGTCGTCATTCCGGGGCCGCGCAGCGGAACCCGGAATCCAGAGTG
>NZ_JCACER010000065.1:0-37938 GCF_059502445.1 Kumtagia sp. | reverse complement strand
ATTCACCAATAACTTTCCCCGGACAGCCCTGCCCTTGTGGGGAGGGGTTAGGGGTAGGGGTATCGGGCCGAGCAGTTGCTCCCTGTGGCGTGCAAGCATGGCCCGGTCGCGATGCCCGACGACCCCGTCCTTCGGAACCCCCTGGCCGCCGCCGCGTTATCGCGCACCTGACCAGGGGGATGCATGGAACAGCTCGTCGAGGAATTCGGCCATCCGACCTACACGCCGTTCACCGTGATCGCGGCGCGGCTGCTGCTTGCCACCGCCTTCGGCGCGGCGATCGGCTTCGAGCGGGAATGGCGCAACCGGCCGGCGGGGCTGCGCACCCATATCCTGGTCTGCGTGGCTGCGGCGACCTTCGCCATCCTGACCATCGAGATCATCCATGCGCCGATGTTCACCACGGACACGCTGGGCGACGCGGTCAAGGTCGACCCGATCCGCGTGGTCGAGGCGGTGACGGCGGGCGTCGCCTTCCTCGCCGCTGGCGTGGTCATCTTCACGCGCGGCGAGGTGCATGGTCTGACGACCGGCGCCGGCATGTGGCTGGCCGGGGCGATCGGCGTCGCCTGCGGTCTCGGGCTCTGGCAGGTCGCGCTGTTCTCGACGCTGCTCGCCCTCGCGGTGCTGGTGTTGCTCTACACCTTCGAGCGCAGCATGGACCTGAACCAGGGCGAGGATTTCCAGCCAGCGGAGAAGGACGGGGAGAAGCCGGGACGCGCCGTCGAGAACAAGCGCGACGACCCCAGCCGCGTCCAGCCGCACGACCGGCGGAAGGATTAGCATTCAATAGGCGGCCTCACTTGCGAGGTCGGGGCGTCGTGCACGGGTTTCGAATTTACCTGCATATTGACATCTTAGCAGGAATGACCGACATTATTCGTGTTATATCCGCTACGCCCGTAGGCGGGCATCTATGAAGAACCCTCCGCGCGGCGACGCTCGGGGGGTTCTCTATTATGCGCGTATCCGTTTTGATTGATGGCGGACATCTTCGTGCCTTGGCCAAAGAGGCAAAGTACACCTACAATCCGGATTATATCGAAAAGGTGGCTCACGCGTGTGTCGAACCGGACGAGCGGCTTCTTCGCATTCACTACTATGATTGTGCGCCATACGTTGGAAAAGCCAAGCTTCCGGTGTCTGGGACGGACCATGAGTTCAAAGGATCAGACGCTTGGCTTAAAGATTTGGCTGCTCGCGATCTGTTTGCGGTGCGTCGCGGGGTTCTGAAGTTTCGCGGCTTCAAGCCAAAGAAAATACCAATTGCTGCCGCGAGTCTAACCGACGCGGACTTCGCTCCTGACTTCGAGCAGAAGGGCGTGGATATGCGGATCGGTTTGGACATAGCTAGTCACGCCGCCGCCAAGACAGTAGATAGGATCATTCTGATCTCAGGCGATACGGATTGCCTGCCCGCCATGAAGCATGCCAGGATCAGCGGACTTCAGATCGTTCTGGCAACTCTACCAAACCACAAAGTGGCGCCGGAGCTTTTGTGGCATTCCGACTACGAACGTCGAGTAGCCTGGCCCGCTCCCCAGAAGCCAACAGTATGATCGGCTTTCCTTGCAATTGCCGCCGGCCCAAAAGCTTGATATGAGCGGCGGCATGGAAGAGCTGTTCGGGGATCCGAGCTACACGGGCTTCGTGCTGCAGGACAAGAAGCGCCTGCCGGCACGGTTCTTCGCGCGCATCTCGGGCGCGCTGCTTGCCCGACTCGGCTGACACCGGGACGTCTCCGGCCGCGGCCGGCCCTCCATAGCTTTTCCCAAATCGACGGATTTACGCAAATGAGCGCACCGCGCACCCTCTACGACAAGATCTTCGACGACCATGTGGTCGACCGCCAGGACGACGGCACCTGCCTGCTCTACATCGACCGCCACCTCGTGCACGAGGTCACCAGCCCGCAGGCTTTCGAGGGCCTGCGCATGACCGGGCGCACGGTGCGGCATCCCGAGAAGACGCTCGCCGTCGTCGACCACAACGTGCCGACCTCGCCCGACCGCAAGCACGGCATCAAGAACGAGGAAAGCCGCATCCAGGTCGAGGCGCTGGCGAAAAACGCCGCCGATTTCGGCGTCGAATATTATTCCGAGAACGACGTCCGCCAGGGCATCGTCCACATCGTCGGACCCGAGCAGGGTTTCACGCTGCCCGGCATGACCATCGTGTGCGGCGACAGCCATACGTCCACGCATGGCGCCTTCGGTGCGCTTGCGCACGGCATCGGCACGTCGGAGGTCGAGCATGTGCTCGCCACCCAGACGCTGATCCAGAAGAAGGCGAAGAACATGCTGGTGCGCGTCGACGGCCAGCTGCCGGAGGGCGTCACCGCCAAGGACATCATCCTCGCCATCATCGGCGAGATCGGCACGGCCGGCGGCACCGGCTATGTCATCGAATATGCCGGCGAGGCAATCCGCGCGCTGTCGATGGAAGGGCGAATGACCATCTGCAACATGTCGATCGAGGGCGGCGCCCGCGCCGGCCTGATCGCGCCGGACGAGACGACCTTCGCCTACGTCGAAGGCAAGCCCCGCGCGCCCAAGGGCGCGGCCTGGGACCAGGCGCTGGCCTACTGGAGGACGCTGCACACCGACGAGGGCGCGCATTTCGACAAGGTGGTGGTGCTCGACGCGGCGAAGCTGCCGCCGATCGTCACCTGGGGCTCCTCGCCGGAAGATGTCGCCTCGGTGCTCGGCGTGGTGCCGAACCCGGACGAGATCGCGGACGAGAACAAGCGCAACTCCAAGAAGCGCGCGCTCGACTATATGGGCCTGACGCCGGGCACGAAGATCACCGACATTCCGCTCGACCGGGTCTTCATCGGCTCCTGCACCAACGGCCGCATCGAGGATCTGCGCGCCGTCGCCAAGGTGGTCGACGGCAGGAAGGTCGCGCCCACGGTCAACGCCATGATCGTGCCGGGCTCGGGCCTGGTGAAGGAACAGGCGGAAGCAGAAGGCCTCGACAAGATCTTCAAGGAGGCCGGCTTCGACTGGCGCGAGCCGGGCTGCTCCATGTGCCTTGCCATGAACGACGACCGGCTGAAGCCGCACGAGCGCTGCGCCTCCACCTCGAACCGCAATTTCGAGGGCCGCCAGGGCTTCAAGGGCCGCACCCACCTGGTTTCGCCGGCGATGGCGGCGGCGGCGGCCATCGCCGGCCGCTTCGTCGACATCCGCGACTGGCGGTGATCCTGGGAGGCGGCGCCCGAGGAGGCGCCGTCTCTCCTGCCCAACCCGACCCGCTTTCCACAACCCTAGGGGTAGGCGAAGCGACGGCTTAACCTCTTCTTTGCCGCTCTCTTCTAAGGTCTTCCCTTGCGGAATCCTCATCGGAGCGGCGTTGGACCAGGGACTTTTCATCTCTCTGATCAACCCGGCGCTGTCGGCAGTCCTGTCGACGGCGTTCCTCGTGCTGTGGCTGGTGCGGCGCGAGCGCCGCTACGTGCTGCAGTTTTCCGTCAGCTACGGGCTCATCGCCTTCGGCTTCGTCTTGCAGGGCTTTCAGATGGGCCTGGGATTCGAGCTGTCGAAGCTCGTCTCCAACGTCCTGTTCTTCGTCGCGGTGATCCTGTTCATCGGCGCCGTCGTCACCCGGCAGGGGTTGCGGGTACCGTATGTTTCGCTGCTCGCGTCTTCCGTTGCCGGGATGGCCGTCTTCGCCTGGTTCCTCCTCGTCGAACCCGACTTCGTCATTCGTGTCTTTGCCGTCAACGGCGCCCTGGGGGTCATGTGCGTGGCCGGGGTGTTGAGACTGCGCCAGGCGGTCAACCCCGCGCCGATCGACCGGCTGCTGCTGTGGCTGGCGGGGCTGCGGGCGCTCGACTTCTTCCTCCGCCCCGCCGCGGTGGCGCTGTTCGATCCCGGCACGGTCGGGCAGGTCTCCTTCACCACCTCGGCCTATTGGCTGACCACCAGCCTGTCGGTGATCGTGTCGTCGCTGGCGATCGCGCTGACGCTGCTTACCGCCGTCGCCATCGACATCATGCAGGAGCTTCGGACGGAATCGCGGACCGATGCGCTGTCGGGACTGCTGAACCGCCGCGGCCTGGCGGAGAAGGCGAAACCGTTCTTCGAGCCGGCAAGGTCCGGCGGTGTGCCGCTCGGACTGGTGCTCGCCGACCTGGACCGCTTCAAGGCCGTCAACGACACCCATGGCCACGCCACCGGCGATGCGGTCATCGTCGCCTTCGCCGAGTTGCTGAAGCAGGCCGGGGCCGGGCGAGCCGCCGTCGCGCGCACGGGCGGCGAGGAGTTCGCCATCCTGATGCCCTATTGCGACCTCGCCGCGGCCCGCCTGCTGGCGGAGGGCCTTCGTGCCGCCCTGTCCGGCGGAGCGCTGGACGGAGTAAAGCCGGGCCTGGGTCGCATCACCTGCAGCTTCGGCGTCACCGCGCGGGCCGGCGACGAGAGTTTCGACATGCTGCTCGAGCGCGCCGACGCCGCGTTGCTGCAGGCCAAGCGGGCGGGCCGCGACAGGGTCCGGGTCGCCTACCTGCATCCCGAATTCACCACCCCGGAGACATCTCAATCCCCAATGGGGCGAGCGGGATGAGCGGCGTCGCATTCGCCGCGCCGGGGCCGCGAACGACCGGCAACCACCGTGGCTTCGGGGACGCTACGCCTCGTCGCCCGTTTACGTCCTGTTACGCCGATCGTGCCTTTATGCGGAGGCAATGGCGGGACAGCATCTGGCTTAGGTAGGATGAGCGGAGCGGGCTTCATTCTTGCGATCAACTTCGTCGTGGCGGGCCTGTTCGCCGCGTCGTTCCTTGCCGTCGCGCTCTACGATACACACCCGGCGGCGCCGCGCTGGTTTGCCTTCGGCTACATGCTTGGCGCGCTTTATTTCAGCATCGAGTTCGCCATCTTCATGCTTGCCGGCGGCAGCATCGTGGCGGTTCTCTCCTTCTCGGTGGCGCTGGCCAGCTTTGCCCTGTTCAATGTCGGGCTGGCGCACAAATACAGGATCGCCGTCCCATGGCGGCTGATGGCCGTGGTGTTCCTGCTGTCGGTCGTGGCCTGTGCCGCCATCCAGGGCATGCCGCGCGGCTCGATCCTGCGCATGTTCGTCTATCAGGCACCCTATTTCGTCATGCAGGCGATCGGCGTCTGGATCATCCATCGATCGTCCGCGCGCGCCTGGCTGGACAGGGTGCTCGAGGTCGCGCTGGCGGCCAGCGCGCTGCACTTTCTCTCCAAGCCGCTTCTCATGCAGCTTGCCGGCGGCACCGGCGCGAGCGTCGGCGACTATCTCAAGACCGACTACGCCATGATCTCGCAGACCCTCGGCGCCATCTTCGGCATAGGCGTCGCTTTGCTCGCCTTGATCATCCTGGTCCGCGACATCCTGGCTGAAGTCACCGCCAAATCGGAGATGGACACGCTTTCGGGCCTGCTCAACCGCCGCGGCTTCGAACGGCTTGCGGCGCTCTCGCTGGAGCACGCGAGCCGTCAGGGCATGCCCGTCGCGCTGGTGATCGCCGACCTCGACCACTTCAAGGTGGTCAACGACACCTACGGCCACGCCAGCGGCGACCGCGCCATCCAGGCTTTCGCCAGCTTCCTGCAGAGCGCGACCCGAGCGGGGCACATCGCCGCGCGGCTGGGCGGCGAGGAATTCGCCATCGTCCTGCCGGGCGCCAATCTGGTCGCGGCGCGCCTGCTGGCGGAAGGCGCGCGCAGCGCCTTTTCCGCCTTGCCGATAAACGGCCTGCCGGCGGCCGCGCGGGTCACCGCCAGCTTCGGCGTCGCCGAACTGCTGCCGTCCGAAGGCTTGTCGTCGCTGATGGCAAGAGCCGACGAAGCGCTCTACGCGGCCAAGAAAGCCGGCCGCGACTGCGTGCGCGTGGCGCGGCTGGCGACGATCGAACCGACCCGCGGCCTGCAGACCGGCTGACCGACCGCTACTTCTTCTTTGCGATTTTCCGTGCTTCCGTGACCAGCCGGTAGCCGGCCATCTCCTCAGGCGAGAAATAATAGAGGGCGCGCGGCGGCGTATCGAGCGCGTGCAGCCAGAGCGCGGGATCGACGCCCATTGCCGCGAGGTGGCGCGAGATGCGCGCTGTGGTCATCTGGGCGTCGGCCATGACCTGCGCCGGTTCGGCCGCCGACGCGGTCGCCGCGTAGAACTGGTGGACGCCGATCGCCGCCTTGCTTCCCGCCGCGCGGTGCTCGCCACCCGCCAGCACCAGCGGGCAGGAGGAGGCGCAGAGCGCGCCGTCGGCGACCTCGGTATCCAGCCCGCGCTCGCGCACCAGCCGCGCCATCGCCATGGCGTCCTCGAGCGCGCCGCCCGGCGAATTGAGCGACACCGTCTTCACATATTCGCCGCGCGCCGCGATCTCGGCGGCGAAGCGGTCGGCCGTGCCGGCGACGATGCTGCCTTGCGCCTCCAGCCGGCCGCCGGCCTGCAGCGTGAAGGCCATCGGTTCGCCGAGACGGCCCGGATCGGCGGTCACGAACGGACGCGGGTCGGTCGCCGGCGCCGGGATGCCGACCTCGACCGCTGGCGGCAGCACCGGTTCCGCCATGGAAGGCTCGGCACTCTCGGCGAAGGACCAGCCGTTGCGCCCGGCAAGGTCGTGCAGGTCGAGCGCCAGCACGCTGATGGTGCCGATCAGCAGGCCGCGAAACGCCCAGCGCAACACCTCGCCGTCGTCGAAGCGGGAGAGATAGCGGACGATCGGGTTAGGCCGCCGCGCCGTATCGCCCGGCAGGCCGTCATCCGCGCGCTCCAAAGGCATCGTCATGGGTCGACCCGCTTGCGTTCGGAGAGCGACGACAGCGGTGTCACGTTCTCGCCGCCGATCGGCCTTGCGGCGGCGTCGGGCCGAGGCTGATCCGCCGCGACGGGCATCTCCGCCACCAGAGGAGACTCGGCCGGTGCAGGGTCCGGGATTGGCGTTTCCACCTCGATCGGGCGGGCGCGGGCCTGCAATAGGTCGTTGTATCTCAGCGAGCGCAGCATGTCGCCGGCGGTGATCCGGTCGGCTTCCTCCATGTCGTCCTCGCCGCGGCGCATCACGCCGTGCACCACCATCATGATGCCTACCAGCACGGCCGGCAGCAGGTCGATCGAGATGGCGCCGGCCCAGCTCGGGATGAAGTCTCCGGCATAGCGCAGCACCGCTTCCGCCGAGGTCAGCGGCACGTAGCGCCGCTCCGGCACTTTCGGCTGGTTGAGGATCTCGGCGGCCGCGTCCGACAGCGCCTTGGACTGCGCGGCCACCGAGCCGCGGATGGTCGCCATCACCTGGTCCTGACGGCCGGCAAGATCCGGCGACGTGCCGTCGGCGACCGGCGCGATGAAGCCGACCGACAGGTCGGCGGCGGCGCGGCTGACCGAGGCGGCGATGGAGGTCTGCTCGAGCGAGGCGATGACGCCGGACAACGCCACCGATTCGGCAGCGAACTTGTCGGAGCGCTGCTCGATCGCGCCCGGCGCCGACACCAGGCCGCGCATCGTGGCGAGATGTTTCTGGCCCTGCTCGAAGGCGTTCTGGATCGGCTCGCGCGACGCCTGGATGGTCGTCTCCAGCTCCTTCATCTGCGCCGACATCTGGGTGAGCAGCTGCACCACGCTGCCCGAGCCGGAGGTGCCGGTGAGCGCGCCGGAATTCTGCTCGTCGGCGGCCAACCGGGCGAAGCGCTCGCCGGCGCGCTGGATGTCGGGCAGCAGCGACAGCGTGCCGAGTGCGTTGCCGTGCGCCTGGTCGAGGTCGGCGGTGTAGTCCTCGAGCGTCAGCGCCAGGTGCTGCTCGACCGCCGCCGAGCCGGCAAGCGCTGCGGCATTGAGCCAGGACGACATGGCTATGATCATCGCCGAGCCGACGCCCATGATGGCGAGCAGCGCCAGGCGCGAGCCGCCGTCGCGCATCTCCGGCAGGAAGCGGATGAGATAGGTCCAGAAGCCGTACATGGCGACCGACACGGAGGCCGAGTAGATCACCGCGGCGAAGAAGACCACGGTGGCGGAGCCGTCGAGCAGGCTGCGCACGCCGAGATAGGTGTAGACGCCGCTCGCCAGCGCCAGGGTGGCGAGCACGAAGCGCGTCATGGTTTCGAGGCCGGCGATATGGTCCTTCAGCCGGCGGGACTGGGCTGCGTGGCTCATCGATGGTTAACCGTTCCTAAACGCCTGCGTGCGGAGCTTGGCCGGACAAAGATGACCGAAAGAGGGCCGACGCGCCGCCTCAGCGGCAGGGCCCTCCCTGCAGCGGAATCTCGCCCTGGTCGAAGCCGTACATGTAGCTGCGGCCCTTCACCAACACCGGCGGGCGGTAGCATCCGGCCAGTGCGGCGCCGTTGTTCACATCGTCGGAATACGCGCCATCCTCGTCGGCATAGGCGACCTCGGGCTGGCCCGCGCCGACATAGCTGGCCAGCCGCTCGGCCTCGTGGCCTTCGCCGACGAGGATGCGCTTGTAGCCGGCGGCGCTCTCGATCACCAGATTGCCGAAACTGTCGGCGTAGACCCTTTCGCGCTCCCACGCAGCGGCGGGCGCGACCACCGCAAGCGCCAGCGCCGCGCTCATCGCGGCTCCGGCCAGCTTACATCCGAGACGCATCATGCTCTCCCTGGTTCGAGGACAGTCCTCCTCGATTCGCAGAGTTAACGCTTTCTTAACCTTTGTTAAGAGGTCGGCGGCGTCGCCGCCCGCCTATCGATGAACATGGTTAACGTCGGCGCGCGGGGCGGATAAGCGGACGCAGCGTCAGCTTAACCGATTGAACCCCCCGATTGCTCATTCTCTATGACTAAAGCAATGCAGGACAAGGGTTTTTTGGCTTTGACGCACTGCAAAAAACGCATTAAGTACGCACTGCCTCGGTCGCGCCTGCGACGGTCCCTGCCGTTGCCGCGATTGGATCGGCGACGAATACGGGGAAGCCATGAGCCCAGCACCAGCCACCCGCCAGGCGCCGCGCGCGCGGCCGCTGTCGCCGCATCTCACCGTCTACCGCTGGCAGATCACCATGACGATGTCGATCCTGCACCGGGTGACCGGCGGCGCGCTCTATGTCGGCACGCTGCTGGTCGCCTGGTGGCTGATCGCGCTCGCCACCTCGGAGCGGCAGTTCGCGATCGTGCACGGCATCGTCGGCTCCTGGTTCGGGCTGCTGGTGCTGTTCGGTTACACCTGGGCGCTGTTCCACCATCTGCTTGGTGGCGTGCGCCACTTCATCTGGGACACCGGCGCGGGGCTGGAGAAGCACACCGCCTCGATGCTCGCCTGGGCGACGCTGGCGGGCTCGGTGCTGCTCACCGTGCTCGTCTGGCTCGCCTATTTCCTGATCGGGTGATCGTCATGGCCGATATGAGAACGCCGCTGAACAGGGTCCGGGGCCTCGGCTCCGCCAAGGAGGGCACCGGCCATTTCTGGCGGATACGGCTTTCGGCGATCGCGCTGGTGCCGCTGGCGCTGTTCATGGTCGGCTGGGTGCTGTCGCTGCGCGGCGCCGGCTATGCCGAGGTGCGGGCCTCGCTGTCGCAGCCGCTGGTCGCGCTGGCCGCCGCCGCGTTCATCGTCGCGAGCCTCGACCACATGCGGCTCGGCATGCAGATCATCATCGAGGATTATGTGCACGGCGAAGGCAGCAAGCTGGCGCTGCTGATCCTCAACACCTTTTTCTCCTTCGCGGTCGGCATCGCGTCGCTGTTCGCGCTGCTCAAACTGGCATTCGGGGGCTGATCCGTGGCCAATTCATCTTCCGCCGCCGGCAAGGGCTACACCTTCGTCGACCACAAGTTCGACGTCGTCGTCGTCGGTGCCGGCGGCGCCGGCCTGCGCGCCACGCTGGGCATGGCCGAGCAGGGCCTGCGCACCGCCTGCATCACAAAGGTGTTCCCGACGCGCTCGCACACGGTGGCGGCGCAGGGCGGCATCGCCGCCTCGCTGGCCAATATGGGGCCGGACAACTGGCAGTGGCATATGTACGACACTGTCAAGGGGTCGGACTGGCTTGGCGACGTCGACGCCATGGAATACATGGTCCAGCAGGCGCCGGCCGCCGTCTACGAGCTCGAGCACTACGGCGTCCCGTTCTCGCGCACCGAGGAGGGGAAAATCTACCAGCGGCCGTTCGGCGGCCATATGACCCAGTTCGGCGACGGCCCGCCGGTGCAGCGCACCTGCGCGGCGGCCGACCGCACCGGCCATGCCATCCTGCACACGCTCTACGGCCAGTCGCTGAAGAACAACGCGCAGTTCTTCATCGAGTATTTCGCGCTCGACCTGATCATGGAGCCGGACGGCACCTGCACCGGCGTCGTCGCCTGGAACCTTGACGACGGCACCATCCACCGCTTCTCGGCCAAGATGACGGTGCTGGCGACCGGCGGCTACGGCCGCGCCTATTTCTCGGCGACCTCGGCGCATACCTGCACCGGCGACGGCGGCGGCATGGTGGCGCGGGCGGGGCTCCCTCTCCAGGACATGGAGTTCGTGCAGTTCCACCCGACCGGCATCTACGGCGCCGGCTGCCTGATCACCGAGGGCGCGCGCGGCGAGGGCGGCTATCTCGTCAACTCCGAGGGTGAGCGCTTCATGGAGCGCTACGCGCCGTCGGCTAAGGACCTGGCATCCCGCGACGTGGTCTCGCGCTGCATGACGCTGGAGATCCGCGAGGGCAGGGGCGTAGGCAAGAACAAGGACCACATCTTCCTGCATCTCGACCATCTCGACCCCGCCGTTCTGCACGAGCGGCTTCCGGGCATCTCGGAGAGCGCGAAGATATTCGCCGGCGTCGACGTCACCCGCGAGCCGATCCCGGTGCTGCCGACGGTGCACTACAACATGGGCGGCATACCCACCAACTACTGGGGCGAGGTGCTCAACCCGACCGCCGACGATCCGGACCGCGTGTCGCCCGGCCTGATGGCGGTGGGCGAGGCGGGCTGCGCCTCCGTGCACGGCGCCAACCGGCTCGGCTCCAACTCGCTGATCGACCTGGTGGTGTTCGGCCGCGCCGCGGCGATCCGCGCCGGCCAGGTGATCGACCGCAACGCGCCGATCCCGTCGGTCAACGAGGCGGCGGTCGACAGGATCATGCATCGCTTCGACCGTCTGCGGCATGCCGACGGCAAGGCGCCGACCGCCTATCTGCGCGAGAAGATGCAGCGCGCGATGCAGGAGGACGCCGCCGTCTTCCGCACCCAGGAGACGCTGGAGCAAGGCTGCAGGCGCATCTCGGCGGTGTGGAACGAACTCGAGGACATAAAGGTGTCCGACCGCTCGATGATCTGGAACTCCGACCTGGTCGAGACGCTGGAGCTGGAGAACCTGATGGCGAACGCCATCGTCACGGTCTACGGCGCCGAAGCGCGCAAGGAGAGCCGCGGCGCCCATGCCCGCGAGGATTTTTCGGCGCGCGACGACGTCAACTGGCGCAAGCACACGCTGTCGTGGCTCGCGCCCGACGGCACGGTGACGCTCGGCTACCGGCCGGTGCATACCGAGACGCTGCTGCCGGTGTCGGAAGGCGGCATCGATCCCAAGAAAATCGCGCCCAAGGCGCGGGTGTATTGAGATGCCGAAGTTTGCCACGTTGATGTTTTTGATCATCCTAGGAGGCTGCACGACCGCCAATACAGTCTACCTCTACGACGACGCTTCCGAGACGGCGAAAATCGTCAATGACATCCCGGTCTGGGAAGATGCGGCAAGTGCTCAAACTTCGGTAAGAGGTGCAGCGATCCGAAATTGGTCTGACATGAAATGTCAGGTTCGGCGGCTGCCAGCCGGCGCAGAGCGCAAGCGAAACGTTGGGAAGGCCGTTGAGGTGACTGTGCATGGCGGTTGTACGGGATTCGTAAACTCC
Source organism: Kumtagia sp. (assembly GCF_059502445.1). Classification (NCBI taxonomy): domain Bacteria; kingdom Pseudomonadati; phylum Pseudomonadota; class Alphaproteobacteria; order Hyphomicrobiales; family Phyllobacteriaceae; genus Kumtagia; species Kumtagia sp. Next base: position 26,104 of record NZ_JCACER010000065.1, on the reverse strand, counting down.
GCCTATGTGCACGCTGGGAAGTAGAAAGTTGGTCCATGGTCGATCTCACGCTTCTCAAGAACTCGAAGATCAATAACAAGATCGCGCCCAAGGCGCGGGTGTATTGAGGCGCGATGAGCGAGCAAGATCCAGCAACGGTCGACCGCGCGGCGGGGCAGTGTCCGGTCCTCGTGATCAACCTCGACCGTTCGCCCGGCCGCCTGGCGTTCCAGCGCCTGCAGGCGGATCGGCTCGGACTCGACTTCGAGCGGGTGGCGGCGGTTGACGGCGCGCTGCTGCCGCAGAGCGAGTATGAGCTCCACGCCTACCGGTGGCATCGGCCGCTGAGCCGCTCTGAGGTCGGCTGCCTGCTCAGCCATGCGGCCTGCTGGCGGCGTGTGGTCGAGCTGGGGCAGAACGTCGTCGTGCTCGAAGACGACCTCGTGCTGGCGCAGGAAACGGCGGCCTTCCTCCGTGAGGCAAAAGCGCTGACCGGCGCCGCGGTCGTCAATCTCGAGACGCGGGGCAGGCCCCGGTTCATCTCGCAGGCTCCGGTGGAAACGCTGGGCGAGCAGCGCCTGCACACGCTTCATGCGGCCGTGGCCGGCTCGGCTGCCTATCTCGTCACCCCTCTCGCAGCGGCAAGGCTGCTCGAGAAGCTGCCGCGCAAGGCGGCGCTGGCCGATGCCTTCCTGTGGGGACGCCGCGGCATCCGCTACCTGCAGGCCGATCCGGCGCTCGGCATGCCGCTGGACTTCCTCGAGGATAGCGGCCGCGCCGTCGAGGAGGCCGTCAGCACCATCAGGCGGCCGCATCTGAAGCTGGCGGAGAAGCTCGCGCTGGCGCTGCGGCATCCGCTCATGCGCGCCCGCCGGGCCAACAACCAGCTGCAGGTCGGGCTGACCAAGCTTGCCATGAAGGGAACGGCGCTGATGAGCACCGTGGCGCCGACCCCTTCCATATTCGCCACTTACGACGCGCTGAAAGGTGCCGGCCATGGTTGAGCTCATGCTTGCAGCCCTCGACCGGGTCGCGTCCGACAAGCTCGGCTTCAAGGGTGGCAGACAGACGGCGATTACGACGCCGACCCTTTCCAAGATGGCCGATCGTCGCCAGATACTGGTGGCCGGGACTGGCGACGAGAGCGATTTCGAGGAGCAATCGTCATGAATGCAATCAACATTCGCATCGAGGATGAAACGCTTGTCTCCAGGCTGTCCCGTCTGGCCGACGTGCATAAACGCAGCGTCGAGGCGGAAGCTCTGGAAATCATAAGGTCGGCGCTCGCCGAGGAAGTGCGCGTCGACCGTCTCGCCATTGCCGATCGTATCGCGGCCATGACGCCAAAAGACCGTGTGCGGACGGACAGCACGGCTCTCGTCCGCGAGGATCGAGATCGCGACGAATGATTATCGTGGTCGACACATCGGTCATCGTGAAGTGGTTCATCAACGAGCCTGGGCACGATCTTGCCCGACAGTTTTTGCACCCGGAGCGTGATCTTGCGGCACCTGATTTTGCAATCGCAGAGGCGGCCAACGTGCTCTGGCGCAGGCAACGCAGCGGCGAAATCGGCTCCGAGCAGGCGGAAGAATCGTTGCGCCAATTGCCCTTGTTTTTCAAGCACCTGTCTCCTGCGTCCGATCTGGTGCTGGACTCGCTCCGTATGGCTCGCGAGTTGGGACATTCCGTCTACGACTGCATGTTCCTGGTCCTGGCGGCAAGTTTGCCGGAGGGATGCCTGTTGACCGCGGACGACCGATTCATCGCCAAGGTGGCCACCACGCGGTATGAACAATTGCTGCGGCCGCTCGCGGATTCTCCTCTGCCGAGAGAGCACTGATCCATGGTTGAACTCACCCTCCCCAAGAACTCGAAGATCAATCCCGGCAAGACCTGGCCGAAGCCGGAAGGCGCGACCAATCTGCGCGAGTACTGCATCTACCGCTGGTCGCCGGACGACGACGAGAACCCGCGCGTCGATACCTATTTCGTCGATCTCGACGATTGCGGCCCGATGGTGCTGGACGCGCTGCTGTGGATCAAGAACAAGGTCGACCCGACGCTGACGCTGCGCCGCTCCTGCCGCGAGGGCATCTGCGGCTCCTGCGCCATGAACATCGACGGCGGCAACACGCTCGCCTGCACCAAGGGCATGGACGACATTTCCGGGGCGGTGAAGGTCTATCCGCTGCCGCACATGCCGGTGGTCAAGGACCTGGTGCCGGACCTGACGGTGGCTTACGCGCAGCTCGCCTCGATCGACCCCTATCTCAAGACGGTGTCGCCGGAGCCGGCCAAGGAGTGGCGGCAGAGCCACGAGGACCGGCAGAAGCTCGACGGCCTCTACGAGTGCATCCTGTGCTTCTGCTGCCAGACCTCGTGCCCGAGCTACTGGTGGAACGGCGAGCGCTATCTCGGCCCGGCGGTGCTGCTGCAGGCCTATCGCTGGCTGATCGATTCGCGTGACGAGGCCAAGGGCGAGCGGCTCGACAACTTGGAGGACCCGTTCCGCCTCTACCGCTGCCACACCATCATGAACTGCACCCAGACCTGCCCGAAGGGCCTGAATCCGGCCAAGGCCATCGCCGAGATCAAGAAGATGATGGTGGAGCGGCGGGTCTGAGCGGAGAGGCGCCCGGTCCGAACGCAGACGCCGGCGGGCTGCTGCCGCATCTCGATCGCGCCCGCATCCTCGAATTCTATCGCCTGGCGCCAGGCCGGGAGCTCGACGGCAAATTCCTGCACCCGGAATCCTCCGCGGCCCTTGCAGCCAATGCGCTCGGCTTCTTCCTCGACCGGGCCGAACCCTTGCTGGAGGCGCTCGGCCTGGAGGTCGCCGGGCCTGCCACACTGCGCCTCGAACAATGCCTTCGTTTCCCATGGCGCGGAGGTCTGCATCCTTGGCTGGATGCGGTCGTCGAGACCGCCGATGCGATCGTGGCAATCGAATCGAAACGCTACGAGCCATTTCGAAGCGGCAAGCGCGCAGGGTTCTCGTCCGCCTATCTCCGGCCGGTCTGGGGCACGGACATGGAGCGGTTCCTGGCTCAGCGCGATCTTTTGATGAGCGCAGGCGGCTTGTACGCTTCGTTAGATGCCGTGCAGCTGGTCAAGCATGCGCTTGGCCTGGCGACACAAGCGCGAAAACGCCGCAAGCGCGCGATTCTTGTTTATCTCCACGCCGAACCGGAAGCCCGGCCGGACGGCCGCCCGATAACCGCTGAGAAGATCGTTTCCCACCGGCACGAGCGCGATCGCTTCGCAGCCGCCGTCGCCGACGATTACGTGGCGTTTCACGTAACCGACTATCGCCGGCTGATCATGAACCTTGCCGCCTCGGCCGATCCCGCGGTCCGCCTGCATGCGGAGCGCGTGCTGGAGCGCTTCGCACCACTCTGACTTCTGACGAAATCCTCTCCCCTTGCCGCCCGCCCGGCATTTTGCGAGAAACGCCGGCATGAACACCACCAGTGACCTGCCGATCCTGACCCCCGCCGAGGCGCGCGTGCTCGGCTGCCTGATCGAGAAGAAGGAGCTGACGCCGGACATCTATCCGCTGACGCTCAACGCCGCCCACGCCGCCGCCAACCAGAAGACGGCGCGCGATCCGGTCATGGCGCTGGAGCAGGTCGAGGTGCACCGGGCGCTCAAGCAGTTGGAGCAGAAAGGGCTGGTGCGGCAGGTCTTCGCGTCGCGGGTCGAGCGTTACGAGCACCAGATGGCGCAGCGCTTCTCGTTGACCACGGCGCAGACGGCGATCATCGGCCTGCTGATGCTGCGCGGCCCGCAGACCGCGCACGAACTCCTGGCGCGGACCGAGCGCATGGCGCGCTACCAGTCCGTCGAAAACCTGCGCGACGATCTCGACCTGATGATCGGCCGGCGGCCGCCGCTGATCAAGGAGCTCGGGCGTGCCCCCGGCCAGCGCGAGGAACGCTTTGCCCACCTGCTGTCGGGCGATGTCCAGGCCAGCGCGGCGCCGGAACCGCTGCGGGTTTCGTCCGCCGGCTCGCCCGAGCTTGAAGAGCGCGTGCGCGCGCTCGAGGAGAAGGTGGCCGAGCTGGCCGAACAGTTCCGGGCGCTGCGCGGCGGCGCGTAGAAGGCTGCTATCCTTAGGCCGCTGCGGTTGCGGCCTGCCGCGACACCATAGGTGGGCTTCACTGTTCAAGGCGCGTAACCGCCGGTCTCCACGCTCCCGACCCCCTCTGTCAGGAGAGCTCGCGCCGTCGACTTGACCTAAACCGTAGCTGAGCTTCTAGAAAACGTATGAGCGCTGTCGGCACGCGCCGGCGGAAAACGTCTTCAGCGTACGACGCCGGCAGCCGCAGCCAACCATCGGAGACAATCATGGCCACCGCAGTTCCAGCCAAGGCGACGCGCCGCGAGTGGATCGGGCTTGTGGCGCTGGCGCTGCCGTGCCTGCTCTACACGATGGACCTCACCGTGCTCAACCTGGCGGTGCCGCATCTCGTCGCCGACCTGAAGCCGAGCGCGGTGCAGCTCCTGTGGATCGTCGACATTTACGGCTTCCTGATCGCCGGCTCGCTGATCACCATGGGCACGCTGGGCGACCGCATCGGCCGCCGCAAGGTGCTGCTGGCCGGCGCGGTGCTGTTCGGCATCGCCTCGGTGATCGCCGCCTTCTCCACCTCCGCGGAGATGCTGATCGCGGCGCGCGCCCTGCTCGGCATCGCCGGGGCGACGCTGGCGCCGTCGACGCTGTCGCTCATCCGCAACATGTTCCACGACCCGGCCGAGCGGACGTTTGCCATCAGCGTGTGGGCGACCAGCTATTCGGTCGGGGCGGGCATGGGGCCGCTGCTCGGCGGCGTGCTGCTGGAATATTTCTGGTGGGGCTCTGTGTTCCTGCTCGCCGTGCCGGTGATGGTCCTGCTCCTGATCGTCGGGCCGATCCTGCTGCCGGAATACCGCGATCCGCAGGCCGGGCGGCTCGACATCGCCAGCGCCGCGCTGTCGCTGCTCGCCGTGCTCGCCATGGTCTACGGGCTGAAGCACATCGCCTCCGACGGCGTCGCCTGGATGCCGGTGGCCGCCATCCTGATCGGACTGGCGATCGGCGCCGTCTTCGTCGTGCGGCAGCGGCGGCTCGCCGATCCTCTGCTCGACCTCGGCCTGTTCCGGTCGCGCACCTTCAGCGCCGCGCTCGGCGTCAACATCATCGCCTGTTTCGTCGCCTTTGGCCCCTTCGTGTTCATCGCCCAGTATCTGCAGTTGGTGCTCGGCCTGTCGCCGCTGGAGGCGGGGCTGTGGACGCTGCCGTCGTCGCTCGGCTTCGTCGTCAGCTCGATGACGACGGCCTGGGTGGTGGGCCGCATTCCGGCGCCGAAGGTCATCGCCGGCGGGCTGATGCTGGCGGCCGTGTCCTTCCTGCTGCTCACCCAGGTGGGCGGCGGCCACGGGCTCGCGGTCATCGTTGCGGCGACCGTCGTCATGTCGCTCGGCCTCGGCCAGGTGTTCACGCTCACCACCGACCTCATCGTCGGCGCCGCCCCGCCCGAGCGCGCCGGGGCGGCCGGGGCGCTGTCGGAGACGGGCGCGGAATTCGGCGGCGTGCTCGGCATCGCCGTGCTCGGCAGCGTCGGCATGGCGATCTATCGCGGCATGATGGTCGGCGCCGTCCCCGACGTGGTGCCGGAGGAGGCGGCGCGGGCGGCCCGCGACACGCTGGGCGGGGCGGTCGCCGTCGCCCCGCAGCTGCCGGACGGCATCGAGGGCACGCTGCTTGCGGCGGCGCGCGAGGCCTTCGTCAGCGGCTTCGAGCTGATCGTTGCCATCTCCGCCCTGCTCACCATCGTGGCGGCGCTGGTGATGATGCTGATCTTCCGCAAGGCCGGGCCCGGCGGGCGGGCCGGGAAGCCGGAGGAGACGGCGCTGGAGCGGGCGGCGTGACAACGCAGCCCGCCGCCTGGGCGGGCCGCTGCTGCCAAGGATCGGTCGGTAGGCTCAGGCGAGCCTGGCGTCGAGCGACACCTTGATCGAGCCGAGGGCGCGCGACACCGGGCATTCGCCCTTCGCCTTCTCGGCCAGTTCCTTGAACTTCGCTGCGTCGAGCCCCGGCACGATGCCGACCAGCGTGATGGCGCTGCCGGTGATGCCGGTGCCCGGCACCAGCGTCACCACCGCCTTGGCGTCGAGCTTTTCGGCCGGAGTGCCGTTCTCGGCGAGGAAATGCGACAGCTGCATGGCGAAGCAGCCGGCATGGGCGGCGGCGATCAACTCCTCCGGATTGGTTCCGGACTTGCCGCTCTCGTCCTCGAAGCGGCCCTTGAAGGAATAGGGCAGGCCCTGCAGCGCGCCGCTCTGTGCGTCGATCGTGCCGGAACCTTCCTTCAGCGTGCCTTTCCAGACGGCGGTGGCGTGACGGTCCATGATGGTCTCCCTTGCTCAGGTTGGCGAGCCGCCGCGGCGGCCTCGTCCGACTATAGCGCGGCCGGCGGTCAGCGCCATGACAGTCTTTGGCGGAACGACTTGGCGGGCGTGTCCGCACGCGCAAAAGGAGCGGAAATCGTCCGGGAAGACCTCAAAAATTCTGAAAATTGCGCGTGAAAAAATGTCGGTTCGGCGAAATCCGGCTCGTCCTCGGATCGAAATGCCAGTTTTCGATGGAGGTTGCCGTGCAGATGCTCGCCTTTCTGGTCCTGTTTCCCGACCCGCGCCACCGACGCCGCGCCGACGATCCGGCGCCGGATGCGCTCAACCTGCTATCGGCGGCGCTGGACGGCGGCGGCCGGCTGCTGCTGGCACTCGGCGTGATCGCCGCAGTCGTTACGGGGCTTCACATCGCCGCGACCACGGATAACGGTGCACCAGGCCGCATCGCAGATGCCATGACAATCGACCAGCAAGGAGCCCGGCCATGAAATATGTCTGTCTCGTCTATGGCGAAGAGCAGAAGCTCCGCGACCTGACGCAGGAGGGGCTGGCCCAGGTGGATGCCTCCTCGCTGGCCCACGACCGCGCGCTGGAGGCCAGCGGCCATCTGATCGTGGCGCAGGCGCTGCAATCGGTGAAGACCTCGAAATCCGTGCGCCGCCGAAAGGGCAAGGTTTTGGTCACCGACGGCCCGTTCGCCGAGACCAAGGAGCAGTTGCTCGGCTTCCTGATGATCGAGGCCACGGATCTCGGCGAGGCACTGGCGATCGCCGGCGAAGTACCGCTTGCGGAACTCGGCACGATCGAGGTGCGGCCGGTCTACAGGATTCCGGGCTCGTGAATGGGTAAGTGCCGGGGACAGTTTACTTTTTTCGGCCTGCGCGACCTTTGAGCCGCCGCGGCCTTTCTGCCGAAAAAAGTAAACTGTCCCCTGTGGTTCCGCTTCGAGCGCCGCTCTCGCGAGCGAGTTTCCCGCCGCCTACTGGCACACATCCACCCATTCGGCGCCGGTCAGCTCGGCCAGGCGCCGCGGCGACAGCTTTACGGCGGCGTTGGTGGCGCCGGCGGCGGGCACCACCTCGTCGAAGCGCCTCAGCGATGCGTCGCAACAGACCGGCAGCGGTGCCGGCAGGCCGAAGGGGCAGACGCCGCCGACCGGATGGCTGGTGAGTTGTGTCACCTCGGCGGCCTCCAGCATGCGCGGCTTGCCCCCGAAAACATCCTTGAACTTGCGGTTGTCGAGCCGGGCCATGCCGCCGGCGACCACCAGCATGACCCGGTCGCCGACGCGCAGGCAGATGGTCTTGGCGATCTGCGCCGGCTCGACGCCATGGGCCTCCGCCGCCAGCTGCACCGTCGCCGAGCTTTCCTCGGTGACGATGACGGCGATGTCGGGAGCTTTTTCGGCGAAGAAGGCGCGGACGGAATCGAGGCTCATGGCGGCGGACAATAGAAACAGCGGCGCCGTCAGGCAATCGCCTGTTCCAGCGGGGCTGACCTGCGCCCGTGGCTTGCCCATCTGCCTTAAGTTGAAATAGTCTCCGGACCTGGGGGATGCTGCCGAAGCCGGCGGCTGTTGTTCTTGGGGGGACTTGCCATGCCGGATACACCGACGCTTTGGAGCGGCGCTACTCAGGCGAATACCACCGACACGATCGACGATCCATTCGCGGGCTTGCTGTCGGGCCAGGGCAATGCGCAGGTCGCAGCCATCGGGGGCGGACGCTTCGTCGTCGTCTGGGAGGACGACACCAACACCTTCGGCGTCGGTCTCGGCCCCAAGGATATCGTCGGCCAGGTCTTCGACGCGACCGGCGCGAAGGTCGGCAGCGAGTTCGTCGTCAACCAGGTCTATTTCGACTACGACCAGAGCCAGCCGGACATCGTCGCGTTGCCGGGAGGCGGTTTCGCGGTGGCCATGAAGAGCTTCGGCGATCCACTTTTCGAGGATGGAGAAAACATCATCGTCGAGATCTTCGATGCCGACGGCGTCAAGGTGTCGGATGACGATTTCCGCCAGTCTCCCGGCGGCCCGAAGTTCGTCGACGACACGAAGCCCTCGATCACCGCCGTCTCCGGCGGCTATGCCGTCGTTTACCAGCAGTCGGACGGCGTCGACGAGCACATCGTCGGCCACATCGTCTCGGCCGGCGTCATCGGACCTGCCTTCACCATCGAGGGCACGGCCGGCGTCGGCCGCGATCCGGAGACGACCACGCTGGAGAACGGCAATTTCGTGGTGGTCTACGAGGTCGAGGCCGCCGGCGGGGCGACCCAGGTCCGCGCGCAGATACGCACGGCCGCGGGAGCCCTCGTCACCGACGTCCTGATCGATTCCGACAACGCGGACGAATTCGGCCCGGCGAAGGTGGCGGCGCTGGCCGGCGGCGGCTTCGCCGTCGCCTTCCAGAGGGAGAACGTGGAGGAGGGCGGGCCTGGAATCCTGATCAAGGTCTACGATGCCGGTGGGAGCCCGGTCGCAGAGACGGACAGTCCGGCCTTCGCCACCACGGCCGGGGGCGTGACGGAGCCTGCCATCGTCGCAATGCCGGACGGCGGCTTCGTGGTCGTCTGGCACGAGACCGAAACCGGGGCGATCCGCGGGCAGCGGTTCGACGACGACGCCTCTGCCAAAGGCAGCGAATTCATCGTGGCAAACGTGGCCGGCACCTTGTTGTCGCCGCAGATCACGGTGCTCGGCGACGGCCGCCTGCTCATCTCCTTCGTCAGGGACGAGGGCGGCGGGGATACCGACGTCTTCACCACCATCTGGGATGCGCGCGACAGCCCGATCGCCGGAACCGCCGGCGACGACGTGCTCACGGCGCGTGTCGAGGGGGCGACGGTAAGCGGGCTCGGCGGCAACGACACGCTGCATGGCGGAGCCGGAAACGACGTGCTGCATGGCGGCCGAGGCGTCGATCGGATGGAAGGCGGCGCCGGCAACGATCTTTATTACGTCTACGAGGCGTCGGACGTGGTCGTCGAAGGGCCGGGAAACGGATCCAACGACTGGGTCGCGACGGGAACACATTACCGTCTCTCGGCCGGCGCCCAGATCGAGAAGCTCACCACCACCAATGTCGGTGGACTGACAGCCATCGACCTGACGGGCAACGCCGTCTCCCAGGTCATCCACGGCAATGCCGGCAGGAACTGGATCGACGGCAGTGGCGGCGGCGACCGCATGGTCGGGCACGAAGGCAACGACGTCTACATCGTCAATTCCGCCGCCGACGTCATCGTCGAGGCGGTCAACGAGGGCGTGCTCGATATCGTCGCCGTCCGGACGAGCTACGTCCTGACCGCGGGCGCCGAGATCGAGAGCCTGCGCACCACGAATTTTGCTGGGCTTTCGCCGATCAACCTGACGGGCAACGCGTTCGGGCAGAGCGTCTACGGCAATGCCGGCGCCAACGTCATCAACGGCGGCGGCGGCAACGACACGCTGTTCGGGCTCGGCGGCGCCGACGTCTTCGTCTTCGACACGCCGCTCGGGTCGGGTAATGTCGACGTGCTTGCCGATTTCGTCAGCGGAGAGGACCTCGTCCATCTCGACAACGGGGTGTTCACGGGCCTGGCGCTCGGCGCGCTTTCGGCGGCCGCCTTTTTCGAGGGCACGGCCGCGACGACGGCGGACCACCGCATCATCCATGATTCGGTCAACGGCCGATTGCTGTTCGATGCGGACGGCAACGGCCTTGGGCTTGCGGTCGAGTTCGCCGGGGTGTCGCCGGGCCTCCCCATCACCGTCGGCGATTTCCTCGTCGTCTGACGGGGACCCCGCTCAGATCGCCTCGCCCTTGAGCAGCCGCGGCGTGTCGCCGGTCAGGCCGGAGGCCTGGCGGATGAAATAGTCCTTCAGCCGCGGCATGCGGTCGACCATGCCAAGCCCGACGTCGCGCAGCGCCCTGAGCGGCGCGAAGTCGTTGGAGAACAGGCGGTTGAGCACGTCGGTGGTGACGCCCATCTGCACCGTGTCGAAGCGCCGCCAGCGCTCGTAGCGCTGCAGCACGTCGAGGCCGCCGATGTCCTGGCCGAGGCGGTCGGCCTCGACCACGGTCTCGGCCAGCGCGGCGGCGTCCTTGAAGCCGAGGTTGAGGCCCTGGCCGGCGATCGGGTGGATGCCGTGGGCGGCGTCGCCGGCGAGCGCGAAACGCGGTTTGACGAAGTCGCGCGCCAGGGTGAGGCCGAGCGGCCAGGCGCGCGGCTTGTCCTCCACCTTGATCTCACCGAGCTTCAGGCCGAAACGCTGCTCCAGCTCGATCTCGAAGACCAACTCGTCGGAAGCCACCAGCCGCTCGGCGTCGGCGGTGCGTTCGGTCCAGACGATGGATGAGCGGTTGCCCATCAGCGGCAGGATGGCGAAGGGACCGGCCGGCAGAAAATGCTCCTCGGCGCGGCCGCCATGCGGGCGCTCATGCGCGACGGTGCAGACGATGCCGGACTGGCCGTAGTCCCAGTGCACGGTCTTGATGCCGGCCATGTCGCGCAGGCGCGAGCGTACGCCGTCGGCGGCGACCAGCAGGGCCGTGCGCAGGGTGACGCCGTCGGCGAGATGCACCAGCGTCCGGCCGATGCCGGTCTCGAACGCCTGTACGGCGACGCCTTCGATCAGGTCTATGCCGAGTTCGGCGGCGCGGCGGCGCAGGCTGCCGTTCAGTACCTTGTTGGCGACCATGTGGGCAAAAGGCTCGCCGGGGCCGACTTCGCCGCCGAAGGTGAGGAACACCGGCCGCACCGGATCGCTGCTGCGCGAATCGGTGACGATCATGTCGGTGATCGGCTGGGCATGCGGCGCGATCTCGCCCCAGCAGCCGAGATGGCCCAGCATGCGGCAGGCCGCGGCCGCGACGGCGGAGGCCCGGCCGTCGCGCTGCCATGCGCCTTCGGGGGCGGCGTCGACCACCGCCACCTTGAGATTGGGCCGCGCCTGCCGGATGGAGACGGCGGCTGCCAGCCCGACATAACCCGCGCCCGCCACCAGCACGTCCAGTGCCGGGCCTTCGTCCGCCTTGTCCTTGCGCATAGCCGTGGTCCTTTCCCGATCGCCGCCCTGCTTGACTTGCCCGCCGTTTGTTGTTGCAACCCGACTGTCATCATTCCGTTCCGGAGACCGTCCGATGTCGGCCGCCATGCAGGAGCTCCTCTCCATTCTCGACCTGGAGGAGATCGAACACAATCTCTATCGTGGTCGCAGCCCCAAGGAGAGCTGGCAGCGCGTGTTCGGCGGCCAGACCATCGCCCAGGCCCTGGTGGCGGCGCAGCGCACCGTCACGCCGGAACGGCATGTTCACTCGCTGCACGGCTATTTCATGCGGCCGGGCGATACGTCCGCGCCGGTGGTCTACGAGGTCGACCGCATCCGCGACGGCGGCTCCTTCACCACGCGGCGCGTCGTGGCAATCCAGCACGGCCATGCCATCTTCTCGCTCGAAGCCTCGTTCCAGCTTGCCGAAGAGGGCCTCGACCACCAGATCGCCATGCCCGCCGACGTGCCGGCGCCCGAGACGCTGATGACGCCGGCCGAGATCCTGCGCGACTTCGGCGAGGCGGTACCCGAGGGCATCCGCCGCTACTGGTCGCGCGAGCGGCCGCTCGACATCCGCCCGGTCATCCTCGAGCACTACACCAGCCGCGAGAAGCTGGCCCCGGTGCAGCATGTGTGGATCCGCACCACCGGTCCGGTGCCGGACAACCGGGCGCTGCGGGCGGTGGTGCTCGCCTATCTCTCCGACATGACGCTGCTCGACACCTCGACATTCGCGCATGGCCGCGCCGTGTTCGACCGCGACATCCAGGCGGCCAGCTTGGACCATGCCATGTGGTTCCACCGCGACGTGCGGCTGGACGGCTGGCTGCTCTATACGCAGGACAGCCCGTCGGCGGGCGGATCGCGCGGCTTCACGCGCGGCGCGCTCTACTCTCCGGACGGCACGCTGATCGCTTCGGTGGCACAGGAAGGCCTCATCCGCCTGCGATTGCCGTCTAAAATCTAGGCAAAATTCAAAATTTGAATAGTTTTTAGGCAGACACAATGCTGCCGCAATCCCGTTCCCGCCCCGGCCCGGGTGGTGTTTTCCAGTATTTCCAATGTGTTAACCCTGTGCTCGCGCAATTGGCACGGAGCTTGAATTGCCCTTTGCACTCAACGGCTGTCCGCGGGGCAACCGGCCGAGGCACGCAACGCGGGGGTCCCGCAAGCAGAGGGTGAAACCTTATGAAAATCGTGATGGCAATCATCAAGCCATTCAAGCTCGACGAGGTGCGCGAGGCGCTCACCGCCGTCGGGATCCAGGGCCTGACCGTCACCGAAGTCAAAGGCTACGGGCGTCAAAAGGGACATACGGAAATCTATCGCGGCGCCGAATACGCGGTGAGCTTCCTGCCGAAGATCAAGATCGAGGTCGCGGTCGGCTCCGACATGGTCGACAAGGCCGTCGAAGCCATCACCTCGGCCGCCAAGACCGGCCAGATCGGCGACGGCAAGGTCTTCGTCTACTCGATCGACCAGGCCGTGCGTATCCGCACCGGCGAGACCGACACCGACGCACTGTGAAGCACGCCACCAGTTTTATGGAGACATCAATGGACCTCTTGAAAAGAATCGCGCCGGTGGCGCGCACGGCCCTGGCGAGCGCGGTCGCGCTCGGGGCTCTCGGCACGCTTGCCGCCTTCGCCCAGGAGGCGGCGCCCGCGGCCGCCGATGCAGCCGCGGCCGCGCCGGCCGCCGTCACCGACAAGGGCGACGTGGCGTGGATGCTGGTATCGAGCCTGCTCGTGCTGTTCATGCTGCTGCCCGGCCTCGGCCTGTTCTACGGCGGCCTGGTGCGCGCCAAGAACATGCTGTCGGTGCTGATGCAGTGCACCACCATCTGCGCAGTGGTGATCATCGTGTGGGTGGTGTGGGGCTATTCGTTCGCCTTCGGTGGCGGCACCAGCCCGTACTGGGGCGGACTCGGCAAGCTGTTCCTGTCCGGCGTCAACCTGGAAACGACCGCCGCCACCTTCACCGACGGCGTCGTCTTGCCTGAATACGTCTTCATCGTCTTCCAGATGACCTTCGCCTGCATCACGCCGGCGCTGATCATCGGCGCCTTCGCCGAGCGCATCAAGTTCTCGGCGGTCGTGCTGTTCACCATCCTGTGGGTGTCGTTCGTCTATTTCCCGATCGCCCACATGGTGTGGGACGCCAGCGGCCTGATCTTCAACTGGGGCGCGCTCGACTTCGCCGGCGGCACGGTCGTCCACATCAATGCCGGCATCGCCGCGCTGGTCGGCTCGCTGATCATCGGCAAGCGCGCCGGCTACGGCAAGGACAACATGGCGCCGCATTCGATGACGCTGACCATGGTCGGCGCCTCCATGCTGTGGGTCGGCTGGTTCGGCTTCAACGCCGGCTCCAACCTCGAGGCCAATGCCGGCGCCGCTCTGGCGATGATCAACACGTTCACCGCGACCGCCGGCGCGATCCTGGCGTGGGTGGTGATCGAAAGCCTCGCCCGCGGCAAGGCCTCGATGCTCGGCGCCGTGTCGGGCATGATCGCCGGCCTGGTGGCGGTCACCCCGGCCGCCGGCATTGTCGGCCCGGTCGGCGCCATCGTGCTCGGCGCCATCGCCAGCGCCATCTGCTACTATTTCGTGGCGGTGGTGAAGATCAAGCTCGGCTACGACGACTCGCTCGACGTGTTCGGCATCCACGGCATCGGCGGTATCGTCGGCGCCATCGGCACGGGCATCTTCGCCTCCTCCTCGCTGGGCGGCATCGGCTATGCCGAGGGCGTCAGCATGGGCGGCCAGGTGTGGACGCAGATCCTGGCGGTGGTGGTCACCATCGTCTGGTGCGGCGTCATCTCGGCGATCCTCTACAAGGTCGTCGACGCCATCGTCGGCCTGCGCCCGGCCGAAGAAGCCGAGCGCCAAGGCCTCGACCTCACCTCGCATGGCGAGGTCGCCTACCACTCGTAAGCCAATCAGGCGCGGCTCCGGCCGCGCCGCATCCTCCCGTCGGGCGGCATGTCGCCGCCTGCCTTTGACCCGGCTCCGGCCGGGTCTTTTTTTGCGGTACCCTTGTGTTCGCACCACGGTTTTCCATCGGTAGTAATCATAGTATTGTTCCGACTCCGAAGCGGTATTGCTGGCCGCTTCAGGATTTCGGCAAGCAGGAAAATCGACGTTCTTCTTCTACTCGGATCAGGCGGGAGAGACTGCGATGACAACCTACTATGTGACAGAAGATATCGTGACCGCTGGCGCCGCCTACAACTTCGGCATTCTGGGCGACGGTCTGTTCGTCACGTCGATCGGCAGCGTCATAAACACCGGTGCCGGATATGCGGTAAGCGCCAATGCCGGAAGCCATCGCGTGACGGTCGCCGGATGGGTGCAAGGTGAACGCGGGGTGAGGCTCGGAGATCCCGATGCCGCATCGGAGACAACCGGAGCCAACCGGCTCGTCATTGCCGCCGGCGGCTCCATCGCCGCCGAGACAACCGCGGTAGGCCTGTCGGGCTTCGGCAACATCCTCACAAATGCGGGTTCGATCAGCGGCCGGTATGGTGTCCTCGGCGGATGGGACGGTATGAACCCATCCAGCAACAGCACTATCACCAACAGCGGACGCATCGACGCCACCGCCGCCGGGATCGTTGTGCTGGCAGATCAAGATCGATCAGGAGGATCGATCAGCAATTCCGGCGTGATCGCGACTGCCAGTACCGGCATAAGTGCAATCGCGTATGGTGCGCTGGAGCTTACCGGTGGCATCGTTGCCGCGATCGGGGCCGGCATGCTGGTCAGCAATTCCGGCACAATCTCGGTCGCCGACTTGGCGGGCTATGGCATCGCTCTGATGGGGACGGGCGGGGAGGTGCGGAACTCAGGCCTGATCGAGACGAATTCAACGGCAGTATCGCGGGCAGCGGTCGATTTCCTCACTTTGGCCGCGACAGATACGGCGCTGCTCACCAACACCTCGACCGGCCGCATTCATTCCGCCCGGACGGCAGTGGACGGCGGCGCCGGCAGGGAGACGGTCGTCAATGACGGCGAGATCGTCGGCAACGTCAATCTCGGCGCCGGCGACGACAGCTATGACGGCCGACTGGGGACTTTGCGCGGAGTCGTCCATGGCGGCGCCGGCGTCGACACGATTTTCACCGGAGCCGGAGACAACACGATCCATGGTGACGACGGCAACGATGTCCTCGGCGGTGGCGCGGGTGCCGACTCGCTGTTTGGCGGAGCGGGCCGGGACACGTTACGGGGTGGAGCCGGGGCCGATCTGCTGAACGGCGGCGACGATATCGATATCGCCTCCTATCTCGAGGCATCGGCGGCGGTGGTCGCCAGCCTCACCAATCCATCGATCAACACGGGCGACGCGACCGGCGACAGCTATTCGTCCATCGAGAATCTCTACGGCTCCGTGTTTAACGACCGGCTGTACGGGTCGAGCGTTGCCAACACGATCTCCGGCGGTTCGGGCCGCGACGTCATCAACGGCTACGCCGGAAACGACACGCTGACCGGCGGAAATGGTGCCGACACCTACGTCTTCGCCACCGCCCTCAACGCATCTACCAATGTCGACCGCATCACCGATTTCAAGCCGGTCGACGACACGATGCAGTTGGAGAACGCCATCTTCGCGGCCCTGACCGCGACCGGCACGCTGGCCGCATCCGCGTTCCGGGCGAACGCCACGGGGCTTGCCGGCGATGCCACCGACCGCATCATCTACGAGACCGACACCGGCAATGTCTTCTACGACGTCGACGGCACCGGTGCCGGCGCGGCGGTGCTATTCGCGAAGCTGACCACGGGACTGGCGCTCACCAGCCAGGATTTCGTGGTAATCTGACGGCAGGCTTGATACGCCGGGATAGCGGCCGCCGGCGGCACTCCTTTTCGCTGCCCCATGCGTGGCCCAACGCTTTCTTCCGCGCAGTCCGGAGCCGGCTGCTTGACTTGATCTTGAATCGATTTAATTTCCGGCAACTTTCAATTGGCGGAAAGGCGTGGCATGGACGCTTCCAACACCATCCGGACCGGCCGGCGCGCCCGCTGGGCGGTGGCGGGCATGTTCCTGATGAACGGGTTCCTGACCGGAAGCTGGGCGCCGCAGATACCGGTGTTCCTGGAACGCCTCGGCATCAGCGAGTTCACGCTCGGCCTGCTCATCCTGCTGTTCGGTCTCGGCGCGGTGACCGCCATGCCGTGGTCGGGCTACCTGATGGCGCGCCACGGCTCGCGCAAGGTGCTGCTTGGCTTCGCCATCGTGGCGGCGTTCAGCCTGCTCGCCGTGGCGCTAGCGCCCAACGTGGCGCTGGCGGCGGTGGCGCTGTTCCTGTTCGGCGGGCTGATCGGCGGCATGGACGTCGCCATGAACGCCAATGCGGTGGTGGTCGAGCGCCACATGTCGCGCGCCATCATGTCGTCCTCGCATGCGTTCTGGAGCCTCGGTGGCTTCTTCGGCGGAACCACCGGCGGGCTGATCATCAAGACCTGGGGGCATGTGCCGCATGCGGTCGGCGTGACGGTCGTGGCCTGCGTCATCCTCGCGCTCGCCGCCGGCAGCGTGATCGCCGACAAGCCGCATGCCGCGCATGAGCACCGAAAATTCGTTCTGCCCAAATCGGCGACCGTCTATCTGGTCGGGCTGATGGCGCTGTTCTCCATGGTTCCGGAGGGCGCGGTGCTCGACTGGGCGGCGCTCTATCTGCTGCAGGAACGCGGCACAGACCTCGACACCGCCGGCTTCGCCTTCGGCCTGTTCGCCGGCGCCATGGCGCTGATGCGCTTCCTCGGCGACGGCGTGCGCAACCGCTTCGGCGCGGTCGTCACGCTGCGCGTTTCCAGCCTGATCGCCGCCGCCGGCATGCTGGTCGCCGGTCTCGCCACGCCGCCCTGGCTGGTCATCGCCGCCTTTGCGGTCGCCGGCATCGGCATCGCCAACGTCGTGCCGATCATCTTCTCGGCCGGCGGCAACCAGCCGGGCATGGCGTCGTCGACCGGCATGAGCATCGTCACTACGATGGGCTATTCCGGCATCCTGCTGGCGCCGTCGGCGATCGGCTTCGTGGCCGAGCGCACCGGCTTCTCCATCGTCTTCGTGGTGCTGTCGGGCCTGCTGGTGGTGGTGTGCCTGATGGGCAATCTCGTCCGCACGGCGGATTTCGATCATGGAAAGAGCGAATAGCGAATAGTGCAGGGATTTTTTGCTATTCGCTATTCCCTATTCGCTCTTTCCTCATACTCGTCCCATCAGAACCAGGATCAGCAGGATCACCAGGATGACGCCGACGATTCCCGAGGGCCCGTAGCCCCAGGAACGGGAATACGGCCATGTCGGGATGGCACCCAGCAGGATCAGGATGAGGATGATGATCAGGATGGTCGTCAGGGTCATTGCTGCCCTCCGCTAAACGGCTGAATGCTATGACAATGCTTTGCCGACCCGCGGGTTCCACCGCAGGTCGGCGCAAGAAACATCGACAACCAGGAATTCGACGAGCCGGCACGCGGCCGGCCCGCTCGGGCTTGCTCGCCGCGGCCGCTATTCGGCCGCCTTCGGGAAGGCGGTGGCGGCCGGCACGGGTGTCTGCTCCGCGGCCTTCGCGGCTTTACGGTCACGGCCGAACAGCCGCCGGAAGAACGCGTAGACCTTGCTGTCCTTGCTGCGCGTGAACACCATCAGCATCGACGGGGTCACGATCAGCGTCAGCACCGTGGCGAAGGACAGGCCGAAGACGATCGCCGACGACAGCGCGATCCACCACTGCGTCGACGGCGCGTTGATCGTCGTCTCCTGGTGGAAGATCTCGAGGCCGAGGCCGAAGGCGATCGGCAGCACGCCGAGGATGGCCGAGGCCGCCGTCAGCACGACGGGGCGGGCACGTTCGCGGCAGGTCTGCAGCACCGCCTCCTCCTTCTCCCAGCCTTCCTCGCGCAGCCGGTCATAGGTGTCGATCAGCACGATGTTGTTGTTCACCACGACGCCGGCAAGCGCGATGAAGCCGATGCCGGACATGACGATGACGAAGGTCTGGCCGGTGAGCAGCATGCCGAGCAGCGCGCCGACGATCGCCATCACCACGCAGGTCAGCACCAGCACGACGCTGGTGAACTTGTTGAACTGCGCCAGGAGCACGATGAAGATCAGGAACATCGCCGCGCCGAAGGCATTGATGAGGAAGGCGCCGGCCTCGGCGCTGTCCTCGTTGGAGCCGGCCAGCTTCCAGTCGACGCCGGGCTTGGCCATGTCGCCGACCACCTTGCTCACCGCCGCCTGCACCTCCGCCACCTGGAAACCGCTGGCGACATTGGCCTGTATGGTGATGGTGCGCTTGCCGTCGATGCGGTTGAGGATGCCGACGGTGAGCTCCGGCTTGCGGGTGACGAAGTTGGAGATCGGCACCGAGCCCTGCGCGGTCTCGATGCGCAAATCGTCCAGCGCCGACAGGGTGCGGCGATCCTCGGGCAGGCGCAGGCGGATGTCGACGGCGTCGTCCGCCCCCGGCGGCCGGTAGTCGGTCAGCTTCAGGCCGGTGGTGACGAGCTGCACCACCGTGCCGACCGCCACCGGCGACACGCCGTACTGCGCCGCCTTGGAGCGGTCGATCTGCAGCGCCCAGTCGACGCCGGGCGGCGGCAGGCCGTCGGACAGGTCGATGACGCCGGGCACGTTCCTGACCGCGGCGGCCACCTGCCTTGCATAGTCGTTCAAGCCCGTCGGGTCGGTCGCCGAGAGCTGCACCTGGATCGCCTTGCCGGTCGGCGGGCCCGCATCCGGCACGCGCACCTCGACGTCGACGCCTGGGATGCCGGCCATGGCAACGCGCAGGTCGTCCAGAATCTGGTGCGCCGACTTGCGCTCGCGCCAGTCGATGAACTCGTAGTTGATGACGCCGACCACGTCCTCCGGGATGTCCTCGCCGCCGCGCGTCTTGCCGACCTTGGTCAGAACCGACTTGATGCCCGGCCAGCCCAGCATGCGCTGCTCGGCGACGCGGGTCGCCGCGTCCATCTCCTCGAGCGAGAGGTTGCCGCGCGCATGCACGTAGAGCAGGCCGTAGTCGGGCTCCACCTGCGGGAAGAACTCGACGCCCTTGCCGTATAGCCCATACGCGTACATGCCGCCGCCGAGCAGAATGACGGTCAGCACGAGCGCCGTGATCGGCCAGTGCACGGCGGTCTTGACCACCGCCATGTAGACGCCGTCGCGGCGTTCGTGCTCCTCGTGCAGCGGCGCCTTGCCGATCATGGCGCCGATCGCCGGCGCGAAGATCAGCGCATACGCCATCGACGCGGCCAGCGTGACGATCAGCGTGATCGGCAGGTATTTCATGAAGTCGCCGACGACGCCGGGCCAGAACAGCAGCGGCGAGAAGGCGGCGATGCGCGTCAGCGTCGCGGCGATCACCGGGCCCGCCATGCGCTTGGCCGCCTCCTCGAAGGCCTGCGCCCTGTGCATGCCTTCCGACATGCGCCGCTCGGCATATTCGGTGACGATGATGGCGTCGTCGACCAGCATGCCGACCGCCAGGATCAGGCTGAACAGCACGATCATGTTGATCGTGTAGCCCATCAGCGCGAGCAGCAGGATGCCCATCAGGAAGGACGACGGGATGGCCAGCCCGATCAGCATCGAGGCGCGTCCGGACAGCGCGTAGAGGATGACGACGAAGACCAGGATGACCGCGATGAGGACGTGGTTCTGCAGGTCGTTGAGCAACTGGTTGACGAAGACCGACTTGTCCTGTGTGTAGGACACCTTGAGGTCGGGTAAGGTCTTCTGGCTCTGGGCGACGAACTCCTCGGCGACCTTCTTCGACCCCTCGATGGTCTCGACCACATTGGCGCCGATGCGCTTCTTCACGGCGATGGTGATGGCGCTCTTGCCGTCGATGCGGGCGATGGTCTCGGCGTCCTCGAAGGTCGAGCGCACGGTGGCGACGTCGCGCACGCGCACCACCGCGTCCTGTCCGGCGACGACCGGAAGGTTGGCGACGTCCTGCGGGGTCTCGATCAGCGCCGGCACCTTGACGGCATATTTGCCTTCCGAACCCTCGATCGCGCCGGCTGCGACCAGGCTGTTGGACTGTCCGATACCCTGGATGAGCTGGTCGAGCTGGAGCCCGTAGGAGGACAGCCGCATCGGATCGATGATGGCTTCGACCAGCTCGTCGCGCGAGCCCTGGATCTCGCCCTCCAGCACGCCCGGCACCTCCTCGATGCGGTCGCGCAGGGTCTTTGCGGCCGCGGTCAGCAGGCGTTCGGGGATGTCGCCGGACAGCGTGACGAACACCACCGGGAATTCGGAGAGGTTGACCTCGTTGACGGTCGGCTCCTCGACGCCGGTCGGCAAATCGCGCTTGGCGTCCTGCACCTTGTTGCGGGTGTCGATCAGCGCATCCCCCAGGTCGACCGACGGATCGAACTCGACGATGACGTTGGCGCCGCCCTGGTAGGCGTTGGACTTCATCTCCTTGAGCCCCTTGAGGCTCTTCAGCTGCGATTCGACCGGCCGCAGCAGCAGGCGCTCGGCGTCCTCCGGCGAGATGCCCTGGTAGACCAGGCTGACATACATGATGGGTATGGCGACGTCCGGCTCGGCCTCCTTCGGCACCGACTGGTAGGCCAGCGCCCCGGCGATCACCAGGAACAGCAGCACCGAAAGGGTCAGCCGCGCATTGCGTATGGCAAGCTTGACGATGTCCATGACGTTCTCGTCCCTGCCGTCCCGGCGCTAGTTGATGTCGGCGTCGGCGCCGGCCAGTCTCTTGATGGTCGCCTCGTCGGCCTGCACCGCCTTGACCTGCACGCCTTCGGCGACGAGGTCCTGGCCTGCGACGATGACGCGGGCGTCGGCCGGGATGCCCGCGAGAATGAGGCCGTTCGGCGTGTCGTCGACGATGTCGATCGGGAAGAACACGACCTTGTCCAGCCCATCGACGGCGCGGATGCCGATGTCGCCGGCATCGGAGAGCGTCACCACCGAGCGGGGCAATACCACCGCGTCCGTCGGCTCCCCGCGCAATACGATCTCGGCGGTCATGCCGGCCGGCAGTGTCTTGTCCTCGTTGGGGATCGCCACCTCGATGCGGAAAGTGCGCGTGGCCGAGGTCGCGTCGCGGCTGATGTAGCGCAGCGTGCCGTCGACGGTGGTCCCGTCGACCAGCCGGATATCCGCCGTGCTGCCGACGCGGATGTATTTCAGGTCGCGCTCGCTGACCTCGCCGATGGCGAGCAGCGGGTCGAGGTTGATCAGCGTCGCCACTTCCGCTCCGGCGAGGATGGCGCTGCCACGTTGCACGGGCACGCGGTCGATGAGGCCGTTGAAGGGTGCGTAGATCTCGTAATTGGCGAGCTCGGCCTTGGCGTTTTCGAGCTGCGACTTGGCTGTGGCAAGTGCCGCGCGCGCCTGGTCGGCCTGCAGCTTGGGCGCGTTGCCGCCCTTGACCAGCCGCTCGGCGGCGTCGGCCTCGGCCTGGCGCTGCGTCACCACGCTCTCGGCCATGCGGATCTGCGCCTCCTTGTCCGCGGCTCCGAGCCGCATCACCAGCTCGCCGCGCTCGACGCGCTCGCCCTGCTTCACCGGCAGCTGCTCGATGACGCCCATGACGCGGGTGGCGAGGATGACGCGCTTCTCGGCGTCCGTGCGCCCCGAGACGCGGATGGCGCGGGCATGCTGGACGCGCGGCGGCGTGAGCACGGCGACCGTGCGCAGCGGCGCTGCGGGCTCTTCGGCCGCGGCCTGCTTCGCTTCGGCTTCCTCGGCGGCGCTGCCGACCGACGAGAACTTGCCGGTTCCCATCCATGCGGCGAAGGCGATCAGCACGACGACCGCCGCCAGCTTGTGGAATCTAAACTTCGACATCATCGCTTCCGTTTGCCGATCCAGCCCCGCAGTCGCAGCACCGCATATGGGTACGCATGGCCGCACTTACACGCCCGGTCGGAGGCCACCGGGAAAGCGCCGGACACGTACAACATCTAGCTCTCACCCAAAAGTGAGAATTTTTTATCAACCGATCAAGACGAGCCTGCAGAATTCAACCTTGCGCCCATGAGCACCCTCTGCGCAGCGCATTGCCGCAAGGTTGCATCATGGCAGCAGCCGTCAGCAATATTATTGCATGGCTCACGCAAAGGTCACTTCCCTGGCCAGCGGCAAGGCCCGGATGCGCTTTCCCGTCAGCGCGAACACGGCATTGGCGAGCGCCGGCGCGGCCGGCGGCGTGCCGATCTCGCCGACGCCGCCCATCCTGTGAAAGTTCTCCAGGATGGCGACCTCGAAGCGCGGGCACTGCGGCATGCGCATGGCGTCGAAGTCATGGAAGTTCGACTGTTCGACCATGCCGTCGGCAAAGGTGATCTCCTGGCCCATCGCCGCGGACAGGCCGTAGATGGCGCCGGACACTAGCTGGGCCTCGATGATGCCGGGATCGAGCGCGGTGCCGACATCGGCGGCGATCCAGACGTTTTCGATGCGGATGCCGTCCGGCGTGTCGGCGACCTGCACGACCTCGGCGACCCAGCTGCCGAAGGACAGCGTGAAAGCGAAGCCTTTCGCCTTGCCGACGGGCGGTGGCGTGCCCCAGCCGGACATCTCGGCGGCCTTCTCCACCACCTTCACGGCGGCGGGGAAGTCGGCCATCAGCCGCCTGCGCAGCTCGACCGGGTCGGTCTTGCCGGCGACCGCTATCTCGTCGAGAAAACCCTCGTGGAAGAAGCCGTTGAACGAGCAGCCGACAGAGCGCCATGAGCCGACCGGCACCGTGACCGGTGCCGCGATGCCGGTCACCCGGTAGCTCGGGATCGTGTAGGGCTGGTTGCAGGCGCCGTCGACGATGGTCCTGTCGGACCCGGGCGCCGACATGGAGGGGAACAGCCGCCGCACGGTGCTGGCCATGATCGAGGGCGCGGAAATCTTCATGTCGAGCGCGACCGGCAGTCCGTCGTCGCCCAGCCGCGCCTGGAGCCGTCCCGCCGCGGCCGGCCGGTAGGCGTCGTGGCGCATGTCCTGCTCGCGCGTCCACACGACCTTGACCGGGCGGCCGCCTACCTCCCTGGCCATCAGCGCCGCGCAGAGCGAAAAGTCGACCTCGATGCGCCGGCCGAAACCGCCGCCGAGCGACGGCGTGTGCACGGTGACCTTGTCCGGCTCGATGCCAAGCGCATCGGCGCACAGCCGGCGGGTGATGGTCGGCCCCTGGTTGCCGGCCCACAGGTCCAGCACGCCGTCCTTGAAGCGCGCCGTGGCGTTCATCGGCTCCATGGCGGCATGGGCGAGATAGGGCACGGAATAGTCGGCCTCGACGACTTTCTCGCGCGGCGCGTCGGCGAAGGCGGTGTCGACATTGCCGTCGTCGCGCATGACGAAACCGTCGGGCGAGGCGAGGCCGTCGCTCAGCACCTTGGCGATCGCTGCGCTGTCCGGCGGATATTCGGGCGCGTCCCACTCGGCCTCGATGGCCTCGGCCGCCTTGAACGCCGCCCAGGTGTTTTGGGCGATGATGCCGAAGCCGTGGCCGTAGTTCGTCGCCAGCGGCACGATCTTGACGACGCCCGGCATTTTCCCGGCCGCCGCGAGATCCACCTTGGTCGGAGCCGCCCAGAAACGCGGGCTGAGCTTGACCGTGCCGAACAGCATGTCCGGCAGCGTCACGTCGATGCCGAAGATCGGGGCGCCGGTGACCTTCGCCAGCATGTCGACGCGCTGCTGCGGCTTGCCGAGCAGCGTCCAGGCCGACCTGTCCTTGAGCGGCGGATCGGCCGGCGGCGACAGTTTCGCCGCGTCGAGCGCCACTTCGCCATAGGTCAGCGACCGGCCCGACGCCTCGTGCACGATGCTGCCGGCGGACGTCTTCAGGTCGCCGGCCGGCACCTTCAGCCGCGCCGCGGCGGCCGCGACCAGCATCGACCGGGCGGCGGCGCCGGCCTGCCGCATCTTGACGAAGCCGTCGCGGGTGGAGGACGACCCGCCCGTGCCCTGCAGGCCGAAGACCTTGCTGACGCGGCCCATGACGGAGCGCATGATCTCGGCGGTCGTGCTCTCGTCGTAGAAGGCGGACGCGCCGCCTTCCTCCAGCATGGCGGCATTGTAATAGGCCCAGGAGGCCGGCCCGTGCTCGACCGTCAGCGCCTCCAGCGGCACGTCGAGCTCCTCCGCCACCAGCGCGGCAAGCGTCGTCGAGATGCCCTGGCCCATTTCGGCGCGGGGTGCGATCACGGTGATGGTGTTGTCGGCGGCGATCTTGACGTAGGGATTGAAGGTCGCCTCGCCGTCGGCGAGGTCGCCTTCCAGCGGGTTGGAATAGGGCGTCGCGACGTACCAGTAGCCGAAGGCGGCGCCGCCGGCGACGGCGGCGGCGCCGAACAGGAGGGCGCGGCGGGTGATCTTTCCGAGACGGCTCATCCTCAGATCCCCGCTGTCTTCAGGGCGGCCGCCTTCTTGATGGCGGCGCGGATCCTCGGATAGGTGCCGCAGCGGCACAGATTGCCGGCCATCGCCTCGTCGATGTCGGCATCGCTCGGCTCGGCGACCTGGTCGAGCAGGGCGACCGCGCTCATGATCTGGCCGGCCTGGCAGTAGCCGCACTGCGCCACCTGCTCTTCCAGCCAGGCCTGCTGCACCGGGTGCAGCTTGCCGCCTTGCGCCAGGCCCTCGATGGTCAGCACCTCGCCGTCGACATCGCCGAGCGGCAGCGAGCAGGAGCGCACGGCGACGCCGCCGACATGCACCGTGCAGGCGCCGCACATGGCGATGCCGCAGCCGAATTTCGGCCCGGTCTTGCCAGCGATGTCGCGCAGCGCCCACAAGAGCGGCATGTCGGGATCGGCGTCGATCTCCATCGGTTTTCCATCGACGATCAGGCGCATTGGCAAATCCTCGTGCCGGCCTGTATGACAGGCGGAATTGACTCCTGAGAACAATCTGACAAAATTCGTCCAAATGTCAAGACAGCCTCGCCAAGCCGAGATCGCAACCTCCACCGGCGCTTCCGCCGACGAGGGCAAGCGAACCCGCATCCTCGAAGCGGCGATGAAGGTGTTCCTCGCCTACGGCTTCTCGCGCGCCACCATGGACGACATCGCCCAGGCGGCGGAGATGTCGCGGCCGGCGCTCTATCTCCTCTTCAAGAACAAGGCCGACATCTACCGTGCGCTCGCCGCGAAGCTGGTGCAAGAGTCGTTCGAGAAGGCGCGCCTGGCGCTCGAGGCCGAGGGCAGCCTCGGCGAGCGCATCTTTGCCGCGATCGACGCGTGCATGATCTCGGTGTTCTCCGAGATCGCCGCCTCGCCGCACGGCGCCGACATCCTCGACGCCAAGAGCAACCTGGCCGCCGACCTGCTGCTGTCGTGGAAGCGCGACCTTGCCGGCATCATGCGCGACGCGATCGAACAGGAGGTGCGGCGCAGCGGCGTCGACCTGTCGGCGCGCGACCTGTCCGCCGAGATGCTGGCGCAGTTCCTGCTCGACGGCATCGAGGGCATGAAGTCGCGCCTCACCGCGCCCGAGCAGCAGCGCAAGGCCTTGCGCGGCCTGGTGCGGATCGTCGAGGCGGCGCTTCAGGGGTAAGGCGCATCTTTGCATCGCTTGCGCTGCCCCTCGACGAGGACTTTCGCCGCCTCGTACCCCCACCCCTAACCCCTCCCCACAAAGGCAGGGCTGTCCGGGAAAAGTCATGCATAGTGGAAAGCCATCTGGTTTGGCGAGCATCGG
>NZ_JCACER010000064.1:0-3510 GCF_059502445.1 Kumtagia sp. | reverse complement strand
AGCTGCCCCGCCACTTAGCGGGCACTTCCCAACAGGGAGCGTGAGGCCCATCGCAAGGGGGAGCGGGGGGAGCGATGGGCCTCGGCATTGCTGCTTACGTGGAACGCAGAACTCCGCAGGAGCACGCGAACGCGGCTCCTGCATCTTTCCCATTCGAACCGGAACGAATTTCCGTGCTGCCAGTACATCCGTGGTCAGCGACGGGATTTCATTCCAGGTTCGAACAGAGCGATATGCGCACCCAATCGGCGCTTCATGCATTCGCTATCGAGAATTCGGTGGTGAATGGCGGGTCTCTGACACCGCAAAAAAGCCAAATCGGCCAAATCAACGAGATTTATATATGGGCTTCACCCGCCGCTTAAGCAAGGAGCAGGCTGATCTAATTTTATATGGAATGAAATAGTGGCTCTTCCATAAAAATAAATGCGTGGAAAATCAGGAAATACGTATTGAAAACAACAAATATAGCAGCGATTCAATTTTCATGCGCGCGGAAACTTAATAGAATTACATTTAGCACTCCTATCATTCGAGTGCCAACGGCGCTATGTATCTGAGGTGGCCGCCCTATGCGCCGGCCTCAGAAAGAACTCTCATGAAATTCCGGCCACTCCACGACCGCGTCGTCATCCGACGCGCGGAAGGCGATCTCAAATCCAAAGGCGGCATCATCATTCCCGACACCGCGAAGGAAAAACCGCAGGAAGGCGAGGTCATCGCCATTGGCCCGGGTTCCCGCGACGAAAGCGGCAAGCTGGTTCCTCTCGACGTCAAGGCGGGCGATCTGATCCTGTTCGGAAAATGGTCCGGAACCGAGGTCAAAATCGACGGCGAAGACCTTCTGATCATGAAGGAGAGCGACATCATGGGCATCGTCGAGAAGACCGGAGCGGCCACCAAAAAAGCCGCCTGACCGGACTCTCCGACGCTCCACTCTCAAGACAGAACTGGACGAACATCATGTCAGCCAAGGAAATCAAATTCGCCGGCGATGCGCGCGACCGCATGCTGCGCGGCGTCGAACTGCTCAACAATGCCGTCAAAGTGACGCTCGGCCCCAAGGGCCGCAACGTCGTCATCGACAAGGCTTATGGCGCACCGCGCATCACCAAGGATGGCGTCACCGTCGCCAAGGAGATCGAGCTTGCCGACAAGTTCGAGAACATGGGCGCGCAGATGGTGCGCGAAGTGGCCTCGAAGACCAATGATCTCGCCGGTGACGGTACCACGACCGCGACTGTGCTCGCAGCGTCCATCCTGCGCGAAGGCGCGAAGCTGGTTGCCGCCGGCATGAATCCGATGGACCTGAAGCGCGGCATCGACCTCGGCGTCGCAGCCGTCGTCAAGGAGATACAAGCGGGCGCCGAGAAGGTAAAGTCTTCGGCTGAGGTCGCCCAGGTCGGCACCATCGCCGCCAATGGCGACGCCACCGTCGGCGAGATGATCGCCAAGGCGATGGAGAAGGTCGGCAACGAGGGGGTCATCACCGTCGAGGAAGCCAAGACAGCCGAGACCGAACTGGAGGTGGTCGAAGGCATGCAGTTCGATCGTGGCTACCTCTCTCCTTACTTCGTCACCAATGCCGAGAAGATGCGCGCGGAACTGGAGGACCCCTACATCCTCATCCACGAGAAAAGGCTCGGCAATCTGCAAGCCATGCTACCGATCCTCGAAGCCGTGGTGCAGAGCGGCAAGCCGCTGCTGATCATCTCCGAGGATGTCGAGGGCGAGGCTCTCGCCACGCTCGTCGTCAACAAGCTGCGGGGCGGCCTAAAGGTTGCGGCCGTCAAGGCTCCGGGCTTCGGTGATCGCCGCAAGGCTATGCTGGAGGACATCGCCGTGCTGACGGCCGGCCAGATGATCTCCGAGGACCTCGGCATCAAGCTTGAAAACGTCACGCTCGACATGCTCGGCCGCGCCAAGCGTGTGCTGATCGAAAAGGATACGACCACAGTCGTCGACGGCTCCGGCGACAAGGCTGGCATTGCCGCGCGCATCAGCCAGATCAAGGCGCAGATCGAGGAGACCACATCCGACTATGACAAGGAGAAGCTTCAGGAGCGGCTGGCGAAACTCGCGGGCGGCGTCGCGGTCATCCGCGTCGGCGGCGCGACCGAGACTGAGGTCAAGGAAAAGAAGGATCGCATCGACGATGCGCTGAACGCTACGCGTGCCGCCGTCGAGGAAGGCATCGTACCGGGCGGCGGCGTGGCGCTGCTGCGCGCCCGGGGGGTCCTGACCTCGCTGACAGGCGCAAATGCCGACGTGACCGCCGGCATCTCCATCGTGCTCAGGGCGCTCGAGGCTCCAATCCGGCAGATCGCCGAAAATGCCGGCGTCGAAGGTTCGATCGTGGTCGGCAAGCTGGCCGAAAGCAGGGACCGCAACCAGGGCTTCGATGCGCAGACGGAAACCTATGTGGACATGATCAAGGCCGGCATCGTCGATCCTGCCAAGGTCGTGCGGACTGCTCTGCAGGATGCCGGGTCGATCGCGGCGCTGCTCATCACCGCCGAAGCGATGATCGCCGACATTCCCGCAAAGGATTCCACCCCGGCGGCAGGCAACGGCGGCATGGGCGGATACTGAGGACAGTGCCTGAACCGTTCGGCCAGCGGCCGGACAAGCAATGCGCCGCTCCTGATCACCCACCTGCGCGCTGACAATCGGCACGAGCGCACTTAGATGAGGAACAGGTGTCGCTCAGCATAACCGACCCGCTGTGGTCCTGCTCAGTGGCGTTGATGTGACGCAGGCGGTGCAGCCTGGCCCAGCCATAGAGGCCATCCACGCACTACCGACCTGTTGTTCCCATCATTATCCGGGCGTCACATTGATTAGGCACGCTTTGCCCGGCCTTTGAGACGAAAGACATGCAAGAATCGCCAATCCTGATTGCCGCGCTCGTCGTCGGCGTTCTGCTTTCCGCAGTGGGCGGCGGACTCGCCTATTATGAGGTCGTCAGCGGCGTCCGTTTGCTGGTGTGGTGAGTGCAGCGGCAACCCAGCTACGTCGCCCGCGCTGCCTTCGTTGCAGCGGCGAAGGACGCTCGGATGAGCTATCTTGCAAAGGCAAAGAACGGGCAAGCTTGATGACTTCGTCTACCGGCAAGCGGTATTGCGCCGAGACAACTGCGTTTATGAGCACGCCAAGGTTGCGATTCTCCTCAGCGCCAGCTGTGTTGATATGCCCGACCATCTCCCGCCGCGTCTCCGAATTGAATAACAGTTCAGTCAAGTTTTTCTTCTCGTCTGCCGCCCAATTAAAGGTTTGCACCTAAATATGAACTAGATGGAAACATTCACAGCCGATTTTTAATTATGAATGTGACGCCAGGGATGCAGAAGTAACCACGCATTAACAAATGTTGCCGCATACTCTTTGGGCGCGGAAGAGTTCTGCGTTCCACGTGAGCAGCAATGCCGAGGCCCATCGCTCCCCCCGCTCCCCCTTGCGATGGGCCTCACGCTCCCTGTTGGGAAGTGCATAGGCTAGGCGTGCTTATCC
>NZ_JCACER010000063.1:0-38298 GCF_059502445.1 Kumtagia sp. | reverse complement strand
ACTGCCCTACTGCCCTACTGCCCTACTGCCCTACTGCCCTACTGCCCTACTGCCTGCCTCGCGCAGCGAGGCCCATCAATTTCGTATGAGATCGTAGAAAATCGTAACCTCACGTAGCGTTTCCGCCCGCAACAGGTCTTGTCCTCGCGCGCGAGACGCATCATATTCCGCCACAGGCATGCTGGAGTCCCGCCAGCGGCGCCTGGGCGCGAGCGCCCGACACCCGACGGGGCAGAAGCAACAGAGGAAATCTATGGCTGACCTTCGCAACTATCAGGCGCGCGTCGCTGCGGGTGCCCGCGCAGACGCCGCCATCGACGAGGGCCTGCGCGCCTACATGCTCAAGGTGTACAACCTTATGGCGCTGGGCCTCGCGATCACCGGCATCGCCGCCCTCGGCACCATGATGCTGGCCACCACCAACGATCCGTCCGCGGCGGTCGCCACGCTCGGCAACGGCAAGATGCTGACCTCGCTCGGCGTCGCGCTGTACGGCTCGCCGCTGAAGTGGGTCGTCATGCTCGCGCCGCTCGGCATGGTGTTCTTCCTGAGCGCCCGCGTGCATACGCTGAGCATCTCGGCCGCCCAGACCTCGTTCTGGATCTTCGCCGCGCTGATGGGCCTGTCGCTGTCGTCGATCTTCCTGGTCTACACGGCGCAGAGCATCACCCAGACCTTCTTCATCACCGCCGCCGCCTTCGGCGCGCTGTCGCTGTTCGGCTATACCACCAAGCGCGACCTGACCGGCTGGGGCACGTTCCTGTTCATGGGCGTCATCGGCCTCGTCATCGCCATGGTGGTGAACATCTTCCTGGCCTCGCCGGCCCTGCAGTTCGCCATCTCGGCGATCGGCGTGCTGGTGTTCGCCGGCCTGACCGCCTACGACACGCAGAAGATCAAGGAGATGTATTTCGAGGGTGACGAGGTTCTCGTCGCCGGCCGCAAGGCCATCATGGGCGCGCTGACGCTCTACCTCGACTTCATCAACCTGTTCTCCTTCCTGCTGTCGTTTCTCGGCAACCGCGAATAAGCGCCAGCCGAACGAGACTGGACCAAAGGGCGGCCCGCGGGTCGCCCTTTTCTTTTGGAAAAAGCCGCTCTATCCGTAGGCATCCCCGGAGAGTGCCTAGATCATGAGCAGTATTGTCCTGCGCGACGCCGCCGAAGCCGACCTCGACCGCATCACCGACATCTACGCCGACGCCGTCGCCAACGGCACGGCATCCTACGAGCTGGAGCCGCCGACGCGCGACGAGATGGCCGCGCGCTTCGCCGCCCTTAAGGCCGGCGGCTATCCGTATGTGGCGGCCGAGACGCCGGACGGTCTCGCCGGCTATGCCTATGCGGGACCGTTCCGGCCGCGCCCGGCCTACCGCTTCGTCGTCGAGGATTCGATCTACATCGCCCCGCAGGCCAAGGGGCAAGGTCTCGGCGCTCTGCTGCTGAAGGAGTTGATCGGCCGCTGCGAGGCGCTCGGCTTCCGCCAGATCATCGCCGTGATCGGCGACGGCCGGCCGGACAGCCCCTCGGTGCGGCTGCACGAGAAGCTCGGCTTCCGCCACTCCGGCAAACTCGAAGGCTCGGGCTTCAAGCACGGCCGCTGGCTCGACACGGTGTTCATGCAGCTTGCGCTGAACGGCGGAGCGACGGCCGGACCGGATCCGCAGTCATGGCCGGAGCGGCGGTTTCGGG
Source organism: Kumtagia sp. (assembly GCF_059502445.1). Lineage (NCBI taxonomy): Bacteria > Pseudomonadati > Pseudomonadota > Alphaproteobacteria > Hyphomicrobiales > Phyllobacteriaceae > Kumtagia > Kumtagia sp. The sequence continues at coordinate 36,606 of NZ_JCACER010000063.1, read as the reverse complement.
AGAGTAGGGCAGTAGGGCAGTAGGGCAGTAGGGCAGTAGGGCAGTAGGGCAGTAGGGCAGTAGGAGGGGACCGCGAACTCACGAGGGGTCAATGGCTTTGCGAGCGGCCAGCTTTCTCTTGGGCGAATATCACGATCACGGCCGGGAGCAGATGTGCCCTACTGCCCTACTGCCCTACTGCCCTACTGCCCTACTGCCCTACTGCCCCTACTGCCCTACTGCCCTACTGCCCTACTGCCCTGCCTACGCCCCGACCAGCCTGAGCTTGCTGTCGAACACGCCCAGCACGCGGCCGAGCTCGTGACCGCGCTTCAGCACCGCGCCGTTCGCCGCCACGACGGAGAACATGCCCTGCTTGCGGGCAAGGCGCGGGTCCTTGACGATCTGGAACAGCGGCAGGTCGTGGGCGCGGCGGTAGACCGAGAAGACGGCCCGCTCGCGCAGATGGTCGATGGCGTAGTCGCGCCACTCGTTGGCGGCGACCATGCGGCCGTAGAGCCTCAGAATCTGGTCGAGCTCGCGGCGGTCGAAAGCGACGGGGATGTCGAGCCGTTCGCGCCTGGCCTCGTGCAGCGGGATCAGTATTGCGGATTCGTCCCCACCCTCCATTCCGCTGCGATCGCTCATCCGCACCTGCCTTTTCGTGACAATTATGCGACCAAGCGTGGCGCGTTCGCCGGCAAATTGCAAGGCGCCGAACCCCTTAACGAAACCTCTCTCACGCAAAATCAATTCTAATCACAAATTGTTTCACAAAGACATGATTGGTGAAGAATCGCCACATTCCCGCCATTTTTTGCACAAGCTGACGCCCCAATGTCCGCCGACTGTAGCCCCGTTGCCTGAGACGGTTCGGTCCGGCACCGGCTCGTAACCCCAAGCCCCCCGCCCACGGGCCCGCGTCGGATCGAACCAACCTCGGCCACGAATGGCCGAGTGATTTCACCAGAATTTGAAGCCGGTGCCGGCGCTCTTGCTGACACCGGTTTTTTGCGGCCGCCGGATCAGGCGCCCTGCCCGCCATCGTTGGGCGATCTGTCCCTCCTGTCCACTCTTGCTCCCGCGCCTCCTATTTCATCGACGGCCCGTCGGGGCTGCGGATGACCGTGGCACCGAGGATGGGCCCGGGCAGCCCGTCCTTGTTGACGGACTGCAGCAGCGCCACGCTGCCGCTCTTCTTGGCGATCTCGCTCATCGGCAGTTCGAAGCGCGTCGACTTGCCCTTCCACACGCCGGCCGTCTGCACGTCGGTGACGGCGTTCCAGTAGGTGATGGTGCTGCCGCCGTTCTCGCCCTGCTCGATGGCGACGGGCTTGGCGTCCTCGTAGAAGACCAGCACCAGATGCGCCTTGCTATAGATCGGTCCGCTTCCCGTCTCGATCACGATGCTTTCGCCTTCCTGGGTCGCCTTGAGGTCGACCGAGAGGCCCTTGCCGGCGCGGCGCAGCGTGTCGAGCGTGCCGAGCACGGCGGCGCGCTTGGCGCCGTTCACATGCGTGCGGCCGTTGATGACCGCCTGCGGCGTATAGACCGAGCGGACGCCGAGCGCGCGGCCATAGTCGCGCTGCCGATCCGTGTTTTCCGGCTTGGCCAGCGTGTCGCGCCAGCCGAGATAGTCCCAGTAGTCGACATGGTAGGCCAGAGCCACCACCTCGCCTTTCCTGACCAGCTCGCTGAACAGCGCGTCGGCCGGCGGGCAGGACTTGCAGCCCTGGCTGGTGAAGAGTTCGACGACCCCGAGCGGCTTGCGCGATTCGGCGGCCAGAGCCCGGCCTGACAAGGCCGTCCAGGCAAATGCCATGAGCGCGCACGCCGCCCGTCTGGTCAGTTTTTCGCGCGTCATGGCGGTTCCAGAACGTCTCGCCGGTGGAACCGGCTTATCTTTTTGTTCACCAAACAATAGGCAGATGGGCATCTCAACGGGAAGTCACGTTGCGGTGAGAGAAGGGGCAGGCGGATGGACTCGGCTCTTTTCGCGCATATCGATCTTTATTGCGAGCGCACCGGCCCGGAATTCTGGTCCGAACCCGTCAACGCCCTGAGCAATCTCGCTTTCATAGCGGCAGGCCTGTGGGGCGTCCATGCCGTAAGCAGGCACGGCGCCGGCACCTTCGCCGCCGTGCTCGCCTGGTGGGTCGTGGCGATCGGCATAGGCTCGACGCTTTTCCATACCTTCGCCACCGAGCTCACCAAATGGGCCGACATCCTGCCGATCGCCGGCTTCACCCTTGCCTATACGCTGTTCACGCTCAGGCGATTCGCCGGCTTCTCCTGGCCGGCCGCGCTCGCCCTCTTCCTCGGCTTCTACCTCGTCGTCGGTGCCGCCACGGCCATGGTGCCGGACTGGCTGCGCGAGGCCAGCAACGGCTCGACCGGATACCTTCCGCCTTTCCTGGCGCTGATCTTCTTCGGCATCGTGGCGGTCAGGGCCGGCAGCCCGGCCGGCTGGTACAACATCGCCGCCGCCGGCATCTTCGTCGTCTCCGTCACCTGCCGGATGGTCGACCCCGTCGTCTGCGGCGGCTTCCCGCTCGGCACGCATTTCCTCTGGCATGTGCTCAACGGCCTGATGCTCGGCGTCGTGCTGATGGCCGTCGCCCGCTACGGCAAGCCGGAGCGGACAGAAGAAAGCCCGCGGACGCGTCTCGCATCCGCGGGCTGATAGTGGCCCTGCGAAGCCCGGCCGTCAGGCCGCCAGGTCGCGCAGCACGTACTGCAAAATGCCGCCGTTCTTGAAATAGTCGAGCTCGTCGACCGTATCGATGCGGCACAGGATCGGCACCTGCTTCACAGTGCCGTCGGCGAAGGTCACCTTGGCCACCATCTTCTGGCGCGGCCGGATCGTTTCCAGCCCGTCTATGGTCACCGTCTCGTCGCCCTTCAGGTTGAGCGAGGCCCATGAGGTTCCCTCCTCGAAGACGAAGGGGATGACGCCCATGCCGACCAGGTTGGAGCGGTGGATGCGCTCGAACGACTGGGCGATGACTGCCTTCACGCCGAGCAGGTTGGTGCCCTTGGCGGCCCAGTCGCGCGACGAGCCGTTGCCGTATTCGATGCCGGCGAAGATCACCAGCGGCACGCCCTCCTGCTTGTAGAGCATGGCCGCGTCGTAGATCGACATCTCCTCCTTGGAGGGATAGTGGATGGTATAGCCGCCCTCGCGGCCGTTCTCGCCCAGCATGTGGTTGCGGATGCGGATGTTGGCGAAGGTGCCGCGCATCATCACCTCATGGTTGCCGCGCCGCGTGCCGTACTGGTTGAAGTCGGCGACGCCGACGCCGTGGTCAGTGAGATACTTGCCGGCCGGCGACGCCGCCTTGATCGAGCCCGCCGGCGAGATGTGGTCGGTGGTGATCTTGTCGCCGAACAGGCCGAGAATGCGCGCCCCCTGGATCGTGCCGATAGCGCCGGGCTTGCGGTGCATGCCGGCGAAATAGGGCGGGTTCTGCACATAGGTCGACTGGTCGTCCCAGGCATAGGTCTGACCTTCCGGCACCTTGACCTCCTGCCAGTTGTCGTCGCCCTTGAACACGTCGGCATATTTGCGGGCGAACAGCTCGCGCGTCACGTTCTTCTCGATGAACTCCTGGATCTCGGCGGTGGTCGGCCAGATGTCCTTGAGGAAGACCGGCTTGCCGTCACGATCCTCGCCGAGCGGCTCCGTGGTGAGGTCCCTGGTCACCGTGCCGGCCAATGCGTGCGCCACCACAAGCGGCGGCGAGGCGAGATAGTTGGCCTGCACGTCGGGCGAGACGCGGCCCTCGAAGTTGCGGTTGCCCGACAGCACCGCGGCGGCGATCAGGCCCTTGTCGTTGATGGTTTTCGAGATCGGTGCCGGCAGCGGGCCGGAATTGCCGATGCAGGTGGTGCAGCCGAAGCCGACCAGGTTGAAGCCGATCTGGTCGAGCTCCTTCTGCAGGCCCGACTTCTCCAGATATTCCGCCACCACCTGCGAACCCGGCGCCAGCGACGTCTTCACCCACGGCTTCTGCTTGAGGCCGAGGCGATTGGCATTGCGCGCCAGCAGCCCCGCGCCGATCAGTACCGACGGGTTGGAGGTGTTGGTGCAGGACGTGATCGCCGCGATCACCACGTCGCCATGGCCGAGGTCGAAATCCTCGCCCTCGACCGCGTAGCGCTTATGAACGTCGACCGTCTTCTTGTATTCCTTCTCCATCGCCGCGGCGAAGCCGGCGGCGATGCCCTCCAGCGCCACGCGGCCCTCCGGGCGCTTCGGGCCGGCCATCGACGGCACCACCTCGCCGAGATCGAGTTCCAGCAGGTCGGTGAACACCGGGTCGGCCGACGAGGCGTCGCGCCACATGCCCTGCGCCTTCGAATAGGCCTCCACCAGCTCGATCCGCGCCTCCGAGCGGCCGGACATGGTGAGATAGCGCACCGTCTCGGCATCGACCGGGAAGAAACCGCAGGTCGCGCCGTATTCCGGCGCCATGTTGCCGATCGTTGCGCGGTCGGCCAGCGTCATGTTGGAGAGGCCGGGGCCGAAGAACTCGACAAACTTGCCGACCACGCCCTTCTTGCGCAGCATCTGCGTGACGGTGAGCACCAGGTCGGTGGCGGTTACGCCTTCCTTGAGCTTGCCGGTCAGGCGGAAGCCGATCACTTCTGGCAGCAGCATCGACACCGGCTGGCCGAGCATGGCCGCCTCCGCCTCGATGCCGCCGACGCCCCAGCCGAGCACGCCGAGGCCGTTGATCATGGTGGTGTGCGAATCGGTGCCGACGCAGGTGTCCGGGTAGGCGGTCGTCTCGCCGTCCTCGCTGTTGGTCCACACCACCTGGCCGAGATATTCGAGGTTGACTTGGTGGCAGATGCCGGTGCCGGGCGGCACCACGCGGAAATTGCGGAACGCCTGCTGGCCCCATTTCAGGAACTTGTAGCGCTCCTGATTGCGCTCGTATTCGAGCTCGACGTTGCGGGCGAACGCCATCGGCGTGCCGAACTCGTCGACGATGACGGAATGGTCGATGACAAGGTCGACCGGCACCAGCGGGTTGATCTTCTGCGGGTCGCCGCCGAGCGAAGCCAGGCCGTCGCGCATCGCCGCCAGGTCGACCACCGCCGGGACGCCGGTGAAGTCCTGCATGAGGACGCGCGCGGGCCGATAGGCGATCTCGACGCCGGCGGTGCCCTTGTCGGTCAGCCAGCCGGCGACCGCCTGGATGCTCTCCTTGGTGACGGAGCGGCTGTCCTCGTTGCGCAGCAGGTTTTCCAGCAGCACCTTCATCGAATAGGGAAGCTGCGAGACGCCGGCGAGGCCGTTCTTCTCGGCCTCGATCAGGTTGTAATAGACATAGTCCGCCCCGCCCGCGGTCAGGGTGCGGCGGCAGTTGAAACTGTCGAGAGATTTGGACACGGATGACCCCATCTAGTCTGTTCTGCCTTCGAGGGAACGGACTCCGATGGGCATGCAATCACGCGCAAAGGTGCGGGTACGGCCATTTCCGCTGTCCGCTCCCAAGCGCCCGGAGGGCCGTGGAGAACGGCTCGGGCGCTGGTCCGGCACATAAAAAGGTTGCCTTCCCCGACCGCTGGGGTTGGTATCCCGCATATAGAGAAATTCCTGGAATAGTTCTAGAGACGGAATCGGCAATTTTGCTGCGCCGCGAAGCGGCCGTGATCAGACTTTCGGCGAAAGGAAACCGATGCGGCTGACCGCCGAAGAACTCAGCGGCGAGCGCGGCGGCGAGATGGTTTTTTCGGACGTTTCCTTTGCGCTGGGCGCCGGCGACGCCCTGGTCGTCAGCGGCCCCAACGGCTCCGGCAAATCCACCTTGCTGCGCATCGTCGCGGGGCTGCTTCCGGCCGCCCGTGGCCGCCTCGTCTTCGACGCGACGGAGAGCTTCCCGACGGTCGCCTCCGCCTGCCACTATCTCGGCCACCAGAACGCCATGAAGACGGCGCTGACGGTCGCCGAAAATCTCGGCTTCTGGCGCGATTTCCTCGGCGCGCCGCTGAGCCCGGTCGACGACGCCCTGGAACAGGTCGGCCTCGGCGGGCTCGGCCACCTGCCCTATGCCGTGCTGTCGACCGGCCAGAAGCGCCGCGCGGCAATCGCCCGCCTGCTCGTCGCCCATCGCCCCGTCTGGCTGCTCGACGAGCCGACCGCCGGGCTTGACGCAGCGTCCGAGGCGCGGTTCGGGGAGTTGATGGCGGCGCATCGACGCGACGGCGGCCTGATCATCGCCGCCACGCACCTGCCGCTCGGGCTGCAGGGGGCGGCGGAGTTGCGGATGGGGGAGACGTGATGACGTTCTGGAGCGTTGCGCCCCTTCGCACCCGCCTCTGTCCTGAGCCTGTCGAACGGGCCGGACATCTCCCCCGCAAGGGGGGAGATCGGCTGTCATCTTTGCCTTCGCCAATCGCCAACGTTGCAGGGAGGGCGCTGGCAAAGAAGCTGCCGATCTCCCCCCTTGCGGGGGAGATGTCCGGCCTGTTCGACAGGCTCAGGACAGAGGGGGGTGCGAAGAAACGCAGGCCTTTCCTCGCGATCGATCACTCGCCCCGCCCATGCTAGCCCTCTTCCTCCGCGACCTGCGTCTGGGCATCCGCGCCGGCGGCGGCGCGCTCACCGGCATCGTCTTCTTCCTCGCCGTGGTGGCGACCATCCCCTTCGGCATCGGCCCCGACCTCGACCTGCTCGCCCGCATCGGCCCGGCGATCGTCTGGATCGGCGCGCTGCTCGCCTCGCTGCTCGGCCTCGACCGGCTGTTCCAGGCCGACCGCGAGGACGGCTCGCTCGACCTGCTGGTGCTCGCCGACGAGCGCCACATGCTGGCGCTGACCGTGCTGGTGAAGTGCCTCGCCCACTGGACGGCGAGCGTGCTGCCGCTGGCCGTCGCCTCGCCGCTGCTCGGCCTGTTCATGAATGTCGAGCCCGCCGGCCTCGCCGCCGCGCTGGCCACGCTTCTGGTCGGCACGCCGGCCATCACCTTCATCGGCGCCGCCGGTGCGGCGGTCGCCGTCGCCCTGCCGCGCGGCGGGCTGATGATCTCGGTGCTGGTGCTGCCGCTCGCCATCCCGGCGCTGATCTTCGGCGTCTCGGCCACCTACGGCGCCATCGCCGACCCGGCGCCGTTCCTGCCGCCCTTCCTCATCCTGTGCGCCATCACCCTGTTTTCCGCCGTGGTCGGTCCGCTTGCCGCCGCCGCCGCCTTGCGGCATGCCGACTGAGCGCCGCGATTGGCCGCACCTTGCGCGAATTGTCGGTGCGGCCGGGAAAAGCTAGGGTGGTGCGTCCTCCGAGGCTCGCCCTCAAGGGCAACGGCAGGCTTGCGACGCGTTTTGCGGGCCCGCCCACAAATACACCATTTCGCTGATACAAGGTGCGGGCCGGCCCGACGCCGGCGATAAGAGCAAATCATCTGCGGGCGAGCCTCGAAGGACGCACGAACCTATCTGGAGCGGCAAAAAAATGTCCGCGCATGCGCTTTATGTCACCGCCGCCTATGCGGCCTCGATCGCCGGCCTGGCCGGCCTGATCGGCTGGATCCTGCTCGACGGCCGCGCCCGCCGGCGCGAGCTGGCGGAGCTGGAGGCGAGCGGCATCCGCCGGCGTTCCGACAGGAGCGCATCGTGAGCGCCGAAAGGACCGGCATCCCCGAAGCCGGGGAGGCCCAGCCGAAACGTCCGCATGTGCTGTGGGCGGTGCTGCCGCTGGCGATTTTTCTGGCGCTGGCGGCGCTGTTCTTCGTGCAGCTGATGTCGGGCCGCGACATCGCGGCGGTGCCGTCGGCGCTGATCGGCGCGCCGGCACCCGAGACCAGCCTGCCGCCGGTCGAGGGCCTCGGCCTGCCGGGGCTGGACTCCTCCGCCTTTCCCGGCAAGGTGACGCTGGTGAATGTCTGGGGTTCCTGGTGCGGCCCCTGCCGCGAGGAGCACCCGATCCTGATGGCATTGGCCGAGGACAAGCGCTTCGCCATCGCCGGCCTGAACTACAAGGATCAGCCGGAGAACGCCCGCCGCTTCCTCGGCGACCTCGGCAACCCGTTCTCGGCCGTCGGCGCCGACAGCAGCGGCCGCGCCGCCATCGACTGGGGCGTCTACGGTGTGCCCGAGACCTTCGTGGTCGGGCGCGACGGAAAGATCCTCTACAAGCATGTCGGCCCGCTCACCGCACAGAGCGCCCAGGCCCTGCTGCTGCCGGAGATCGAGAAGGCGCTGGCGGCGCAATAACCCTTCCCGAAGGCAGGGCAATCGCATGTGGGTTTACCCCCGCCCCTAACCCGTGCCCTCAAGGGGGAGGGAGACCGGCTTGCAGCTCTGCCAGGCGCCAAACGTTGACGATTTCGCTCGGCATGGCGGCCGCAAGATCCCCCTCCCCCTTGAGGGGAGGGGTTAGGGGTGGGGGTGTCGGACGCGCGGATCTTCCAGAATTCCCGTGCGACCGCCTTTTCCTGACAACGGGCGACAAAAAGCGGCCGCCGGTTGCCCGGCGGCCGCTTACGCACTGCTACATGGGGCCGGCTTACTTGCCGTAGACTTCCCGATAGGCGTGCTGGAGCATGTCGGCGCGGCTGCCGTTGATGTCGGCGAGGTCGCGCGAGGTCATGCCCATGATCTCGTCGACCAGCCGGTTGTAATGGCGGCGCTTGGCGATGCGGTCACGCGTGGTGTTGATCAGAGTGGAAAACATGTGCGAGGTCCCTGTGCTGGACCGCCTCTCGGCGGTCGAAATTGGTCCTCCCTTCGCACTGCTATATTGGCATGATTTGCGTGCACTGCAACATCGTATGTTGCAACGCAGCAATGCCGTCCGCGCATAGCGTCTTTACAAAGACTTACCCGATCCGCATGGCTGAGCAGCCGCTCACCACATCGACTCGCGATACGCGTTGTCGAGCCAGCGGTCGGTCTGCTCGGCGCTTTCGGCCAGCGCCAGCTGATCCTTGAGGATCTCGCCCAGCGTCGGCATGCCGGCGCGCGGCGGCCATTTCTCCGGAGCCCACAGGTCGGAGCGCAGGAATGCCTTGGCGCAATGCATGTAGACCGCCCGCGCCTTCACCACGATGACGCTCTGCGGCGCCTTGCCGTCGACCGCCAGTGTCTCGCGTAGGTCCTGGTCCAGCGTGATCCGCGCCTCGCCGTTGACGCGCAGCGTCTCGTTCATGCCGGGGATGAGGAACAGCAGCCCGACCGCCGGATTGGCGATGATGTTCTCCAGCGTGTCCAGCCGGTTGTTGCCGGGCCGGTCAGGGATGGCCAACGTGATGTCGTCGAGCACCGCGACGAAGCCCGGCCTGTCGCCCTTCGGCGTCACGTCGGCATTGCCGTTGCCGTCGGACGAGCCGATCAGCACGAACGGGCTTTTGGCAATGAAATTGCGGCAATGGCCGTCGAGAACGCGCAGCTCCTTGCGCAGCGACGGCTCCGACGCCGGTTTGTAGTGCGCCCGCAACGCCTCGCGCGTCGAGATGAAATCCACCGTCCCCTCCTCCTATTTCCGCCCCTGCGGCTCCTCGAGCGAATGCCGCATGATCATCGGCATCTGGCTCAGCGTGAACAGCAGGGTGATCGGCATGATGCCCCACACCTTGAACGCCACCCAGGCATCGGTCGAGAAATTCCGCCACACCACCTCGTTGGCAAGGGCCAGGAACAGGAAAAACAGCCCCCAGCGCAGTGTCAGCTTGCGCCAGCCTTCGGCGTCGAGCCGGAAGGCGGAATCGAAGACATAGCCGAGCAGCGACTTGCCGAAGGCCAGCCCGCCGAGCAGCACCACCCCGAACAGCGTGTTGACGATGGTCGGCTTCATCTTGATGAAGACGTCGTCCTGCAGCCACAGCGTCAGCGCCCCGAACACGAACACGACGATGCCCGAGACCAGCGGCATCATCGGCAGCGTGCGGGTGAGCACCCAGGAGACGGCGAGCGCGATCGCGGTCGCCACCATGAACAGGCCGGTGGCGACGAAGATCGGCCCGCCCAGTTCGGCAAGTGCCGGAAACCGTTCGACCAGCCACGCACCCCGCGTGTTGGCGAAGAAGAACACCAGCAGCGGCCCGAGCTCCAGCACGAGCTTCAGCAGCGGGTTGATCTCCTTCTTGCGCGGGTCGGAGGGGTCGCGTTCGAGGATGGGCTTGCTCATGGCTTGCTTGGTTCAATCTCTGACAACGGCGTTGCTGGAAACCTCTCACTCCTGCGCACCCCCCTCTGTCCTGCCGGACATCTCCCCCGCAAGGGGGGAGATTCGCAATTTCGGCGAGTCGCTTCTCCGGCAACGGTGACGGCAGGCGAAAGCGGAAGCGAAGGCTGATCTCCCCCCTTGCGGGGGAGATGTCCGGCAGGACAGAAGGGGGTGCGCAGGTGTGAGGGTTCTAAAAGCATCTCCTACCCTACCCCCGCGATCGCCTTGGCGAAATCGCAGGCCGAGAAGGGCTCGAGATCGTCAACCTGCTCGCCGACGCCGATGAAATAGACCGGCAGCTTGTGTTTCGCCGCGATGGCGACGAGGATGCCGCCGCGCGCCGTGCCGTCCAGTTTGGTCATCACCAGCCCGTTGACGCCGGCGACGTTGCGGAAAATCTCGACCTGATTGAGCGCGTTCTGCCCGGTGGTCGCATCCACCGTCTGCAGCACCGTGTGCGGCGCCTCCGGATCGTGCTTGCCGAGCACGCGCACGATCTTCTCCAGCTCCGCCATCAGCTCGGCCTTGTTCTGCAGCCGCCCGGCGGTGTCGATGATCAGCACGTCCGAGCCGGCTTCGCGCGCCTTCTCGAAGGCGTCCCAGGCAAGGCCCGCCGCATCCGCCCCGAGTTTCGACGACACCACCGGCGAGCCGGTGCGCTCGCCCCAGATCTTCAGCTGCTCGATCGCCGCGGCGCGAAAAGTGTCGCCGGCCGCCAGCATCACCGACAGCCCGCCCTGGCTGAGCTTGGCGGCCAGCTTGCCGATGGTCGTGGTCTTGCCGGTGCCGTTGACGCCGACCACCAGGATGACATGCGGCTTGTGGCTGAGATCGAGCTCCAGCGGCCGCGCCACCGGCCCCAGCACCTTCTCCACCTCTTGCGCCATGATGGCGCGCACCTCGGCGTCGGAGACGTCCTTGCCGTAGCGCGACGAAGCCAGCGTGTCGGTGACGCGCAGCGCCGTCTCCATGCCGAGGTCGGCGCGGATCAGCACGTCCTCCAGCTCCTCCAGCGTCTCCTCGTCGAGCTTGCGCTTGGTGAAGATGCCGGCGATCGATCCGGTCAGCTCGCGCGACGAACGCGACAGCCCGTCGCGCAGCCGCTGGAACCAGCTTTTGCGCGGCTCGGCTGCCGGCGCGGCCGGCTCCGGCTCCGCCTTCTTCTCCACCGCCTTGCCGACGGTGACTTTTCCGGGGGCGGCCGGCTCGGCGTCCTCTCCCCCCTTGAGGGGGCTTCGAGGCCGATCTTCCGATCGAGCCGGGGGCTCGATCGTCGGCCGAGAAGGCCGGGGAGATTGCGGAGCAATCGGGGCCCCCGGCAAGCCCGGAGGGCCAGAGGGGGTAACCTCGGCAGCGCTCGGCGCTTCTTCGGCAACGCGGGCGACGGGAGAAGAAGCGTCCCGCGCTTCATCGGCTACCCCACCCCGGTCGGCTTCGCCGACCGACCCTCCCCTCGAGGGGGAGGGGGGCGTCGCGCCCGGCTCGGCGTCCTCTCCCCCCTTGAGGGGGCTTCGAGGCCGATCTTCCGATCGAGCCGGGGGCTCGATCGTCGGCCGAGAAGGCCGGGGAGATTGCGGAGCAATCGGGGCCCCCGGCAAGCCCGGAGGGCCAGAGGGGGTAACCTCGGCAGCGCTCGGCGCTTCTTCGGCAACGCGGGCGACGGGAGAAGAAGCGTCCCGCGCTTCATCGGCTACCCCACCCCGGTCGGCTTCGCCGACCGACCCTCCCCTCGAGGGGGAGGGGGGCGTCGCGCCTGCCTCGGCGTCCTCTCCCCCATCGAGGGGGAGATGGCCCGGAGGGCCAGAGGGGGTAACCTCGGCAGCGCTCGGCGGGGGCGTTTCCGCCGGCGGCTCGGGAACCTCGGCAGGCGCAACCTCGTCCGGCACCTCGGGCGTTACCGGCTCTTGCGGCACTTCGGGCCTGGCCGGCTCACTCGGCACCGCCGGCTCCGCCGGAGCCGGTATCTCCGGCCTCGCCGGTTCCGGCGCTACGTCCGGCCTAGCCGGCTCCGGCACCACTTCCGGCTTGACCGGTTCGGGCTGGATCTCCGGCTTTGCCGGCGGGCTCGGAACGTCCGGTTCGTTCGGCGGCTCCGGCTTTGCGGGCTCTGCTGGCGTTTCGGGTTGGGGGGCCGGTTCGATCGCGGGCTCGGCCGCAGAAGAAGCGTCCCGCGCTTCATCGGCGACCCCGCCCCGGTCGGCTTCGCCGCCCGACTCTCCCCTCGAGGGGGAGGGAGGCGTCGCGTCGGGCTTCAGCGCATCGAGGTTGAGCGGCGGCAGCGGCTCGTCCTCGGCCGGCCGCTCCTCGACCTGCTTCTTGCCGAACGAAAAGACCTTCTTGATGAATCCGAATGCCATGCCCTTGCCTTGCTCAGGCCGCGCGCGCGGCAGGCGCCGCCGCGACCAGCCGCTCGCCGTCATGCCCGGCAATCCCAGCCGTCACGATCTGGCCGGGCGCGCCGGTATCGATCGCAGCAAGCGTGAACCCTTCGGTGCGGCCGAGCCCCGGCCGCTCGACCAGGATCTCCTGGGTAGAGCCCACCTGCGCATCCAGATGCCGCCGATAGGCCGCCGCGCCGGCCGCCCTCAGCCGCGCCGCCCGCGCCTTGATGGCCGCGCCGTCGACCTGCGGCATGCGCGCCGCCGGCGTGCCCTTGCGCGGGCTGAACGGGAAGACGTGCAGATGCGTCAGGCCGCACTCCTCGACGATCTTCAGCGAATTCTCGAACATCGCCTCGGTCTCGGTCGGGAAACCGGCGATAATGTCGGCACCGAACACGATTTCCGGCCGGATTGCACGGATTTCCGCGCAGAACCGGATGGAATCCTCGCGCAGATGGCGTCTTTTCATGCGCTTCAAAATCATGTCGTCGCCAGCCTGCAGCGACAGGTGCAGATGCGGCATCAGCCGCCGATCGCCGCCGATCGCCTCGATCAGCTCGGGATCGGCCTCGATGGAATCGATCGACGACAGCCGCAACCGCCGGAGATCCGGCACCTGGCGAAGGATCGTCTTCACCAGCCGCCCAAGCTTCGGCGCGCCGGGCAGATCGGCGCCGAAACTGGTCATGTCGACGCCGGTCAGCACCACCTCGGCATAACCGTTGCCGACCAGGCGTTTCACCTGCTCGACCACCGCGCCCATCGGCACCGAGCGCGAATTGCCGCGGCCGTAGGGGATGATGCAGAAGGTGCAACGGTGGTCGCAGCCGTTCTGCACCTGCACGAAGGCGCGCGCCCTGCCCTCGATGGCGTCGACCATGTGGCCGGCCGTCTCGCGCACGGAGAAGATGTCGTTGACCCGCGCCTTCTCGAAATCATTGACGCCGAAATCCGGCAGCGCCCGGTAATTGTGCGCCTTCAGCTTCTCCTCGTTGCCGAGCACGAGGTCGACCTCGTCCATGCCGGCGAAGCTGTCCGGATCGGTCTGGGCGGCGCAGCCGGTGACGATGATGCGCGCTGCAGGGTTCTCGCGGCGCGCCTTGCGGATCGCCTGGCGCGCCTGCCGCACCGCCTCGCCGGTGACGGCGCAGGTGTTGAAGATGACGGCGCCACCGGCAAGCCCGCCCAGCCCCGCCGCCTCCGCCTCGCGCCGCATGACTTCCGACTCATAGGTGTTGAGACGGCAGCCGAAGGTGACGACGTCTATGCCCTTGGGAAGAGGCGCCATCAGCTCGACTTTCCAGCGGCGATACCCCCACCCCTGACCCCTCCCCTCAAGGGGGATGGGAATTTTGCGGCCGCCATGCCGAGCGAAACCGTCGCTGAATTGCACCGAACGGAGATGCCGGCGAATCCCCCTCCCCCTTGAGGGGAGGGGTCAGGGGTGGGGGTACAAGTCGAGCACATCATCAGGCCGCGCTCTCCGTGTCGCGGGCCCAGGCGCCGGTGGCGGGATCGAAGCTGCCGGAAAACTCCCATTCGGCCGGGCCGGTCAGCACGACATGATCGTCGTCGCGCCATTCCACCGACAGTGGCCCGCCCGGCGCGACGATCGAGACGATGCGTCCGGTCCTGCGGGTGCGCGCAGCCGCGACGGCGGCAGCGCAGGCGGCCGAACCGCAGGCCTTGGTCAGCCCGGCGCCGCGCTCCCAGGTGCGGATGGTGAGCTGGTCCGCCCCGGTGACCCCTGCGATGGTGATGTTGGCGCGCTCGGGAAAGACCGGGTGGTTTTCGAGCAGCGGGCCGAAGCGGTCGAGCTCGTAGGACCAGACGTCGCGGTCGACCCAGAAGATAGCGTGCGGGTTGCCCATCGACACAACCGAGGGCGAATGCAGCACCGGCGCGTCGATCGGCCCGATCTGCAGCTCGATGGCGCGGGTGTCGCGGAATTCCTCCGCCAGCGGGATGTCCCGCCAGCCGAATTTCGGCCTGCCCATGTCGACCGAAATGGTGCCGTCGGCATGCTCCTCGGCGTTGAGGATGCCGGCCACCGTCTCGAAGGTGAACACTTTTCGGCCGGTCTCGGCGGCGAGCGCCTGCACCACGCAGCGCATGCCGTTGCCGCAGGCCTGGGCCGACGAGCCGTCGGAGTTGAGGATGTCGACGAACCAGTCGGTGCCGGGCGTGCGCGCGTCGTGGATCACCATGATCTGGTCGAATTTCGTCGCCCCATCGGCGTTGAGCGCCACCGCCGCGGTTGCCGTCACCCGGTCGGCGCGCGAACGCATGTCGGCAACGATGATCTCGTTGCCGAGCCCGTTCATCTTGGCGAAGGGTGCGCGCGCCATGGGTTCAAACGTCTCGTCTGCGGTTGGCGCCTATATGGCGGAAAGCCGTGCGAATTACCAGTGCGCCGGGGGTTCCCGCGCTCAGGCGATGGCGATGACGCCGAGGATGACCAGCAGGAACAGGATGAGCACGATGGCGATCAGGATGCGCGCGCCCGTCGCCGCCGCGCCGGCCAGCGTGTGGAAGCCGAGCAGGCTGGCCACCGCCGCGACCACCAGGAGAATGAGAATCCATTTGATCATGAAAGATGCCTCCGCTCGGGGGCATCAACGGACGGCGCCGAAGCTTTGTTCCCGCCGCGGTCCCGCCCCTCGCCCGCGGCGGCGGCATTGCGACATTATTGCAACGAATCCTCTCGGAAACCGTATGTTAATCACGACCGGTTGAAATTCCGCCCAATTATCGCTTCAGCAATGGCGGCTTCTGTGATCGGGTGATGCGGTCGAGATTCCGCAGGAGGTCGGGAATGACTTTTTCAAGGACAGGCGTCCTGTTGGCGGCGTTTGCGGCGCTGGCGCTGAGCGGATGCCAGAGTTCGCGTCTATCATCGCCCGTCGATACCCGGCCCGAGCCGCTGCCGGCCGCGCCGTCCGGCTCCGTCACCTCCGGCTCGCTGCCGCCGCCCTCGGCCCCGACCAATCCCGCGCAGTTCCCGACGGCGCCGACGACGACACCGCCCGCCCAGACGGCGGCCGCCACCCCGGCCGCTCCCGCCGCGCCGCCCGCCAACGCGCCCGACCTGACGCCGTCCACCGTCGGCGGCGTCTGGAACGTCGCCGTCTCCGGCCAGAGCTGCAAGATCGCCACCTCGCAGACGAAGTTCGGCTCCGGCTTCCGCGCCGGGCCGCTGCGCTGCCCCGCCCCGGTCGACGGCGTGAAGTCGTGGAACGTCGCCGGCAAGCAGTTGTCGCTCTATGACGAGAACGGCGGCGTGATGGCGCGGCTCTATTCCTCGGGCAGCGAAAAATTCGACGGCCAGACCGAAAGCGGCGTGCCGATCTCGCTCAGCCGCTGATCCAGAATACCCCAGGACCACACCATGCACCTGCGCGACGGCATCCAGGCGCATGTCACGGTGCGGCAGCGCTACGACCATCTGGTCGACACCGGCGCGGTGACGCGCGATCCGGCGCAAGAGCGCATCGTCAAGGCGCTCGACCGCCTGCTCGACGCGCTCGGCGCCAGGCGGCTGGCGCGCAAGTCGAGCGCGCTCGGCTGGCTGTTCGCCAGGAAGCCGGAAGCCTCCGGCGTCAAGGGGCTCTACATCCATGGCGGCGTCGGCCGCGGCAAGACCATGCTGATGGACCTGTTCTTCGCGCTGGTGCCGATGCGCCGCAAGCGCCGGGTGCATTTCAACGACTTCATGGCCGAGGTGCACGACCGCATCCAAAAACACCGGCAGGCGCGCAAGGAAGGCAAGGTCCGCGAGGACGACCCTATCCCGCCGGTGGCGCGCGCGATCGCCGACGAGACCCAGCTTCTGTGCTTCGACGAGTTCACCGTCACCGACATCGCCGACGCCATGGTGCTGTCGCGGCTGTTCTCGGCCCTGTTTTCCAACGGCGTCGTGCTGGTCGCCACCTCCAACGTCGCCCCCGACGACCTCTACCGCGACGGGCTGAACCGCGCGCTGTTCCTGTCCTTCATCGACATCCTGAAGCGGCATTCCGACGTGGCGAGCCTTGATTCAGACACCGACTACCGCATGCAAAAGCTCAGCCGCATGCCCGTCTACGTCACCCCGCTCGGGCCTGAGGCGGACCGCCTGATGGACGAGGCATGGGAGGCGATGACGCATGGCCGGCGCGCCGCGCCCGACAGCATCGCGCTCAAGGGCCGCGAGATTCCCGTGCCGGCGGCGAGTGGCGAGGCCGCCCGCTTCAGCTTCGCCGATCTCTGCGAAAATCCGCTGGGCGCCCGCGACTACCTCGCCATCGCCGCGCGCTATTCCACCATCTTCATCGACCGCATCCCGGTGCTCGACCCCACCCTGCGCAACCCGACCAAGCGCTTGATTCTGCTGATCGACACGCTGTACGACCGGCGCATCCGCCTGGTCCTCAGCGCCGCCGCACCGCCCGGCGAGCTCTATGCCGGCCGTCCGGGCGTGACCGAAGCCTTCGAGTTCGACCGCACGGCCTCGCGCCTGATCGAGATGCAGAGCAGGGACTGGCTGCGGGACTGGGCGGAGCGGCACACCGGCGCGGGACTGCAGGCGGCGGCGAGCTGACGCAAGCGCCGGGGACAGTTTACTTTTTTCGGCCCGCGCGGCATCTGAACCGCCGCGGCCTTTCTGCCGAAAGAAAGTAAACTGTCCCCTCCAGCCCGGCTCCCTAACTCGGGTAGCAATACGTGTCGACCTTCACTGTCGCCCTCGACAAACTCAGGGCGACACCCCTCCCGCGACCGACGGCTATCGCATTCCACCCCGCAATGAGCGGGCGGCCCCATTCCGAAGTGGCAGGTTCTTCATCGGCTTTGGCTTTCACCACCTCCGAGGCCTGGATTCCGACACTCTCCGCTCGCTATCGCTCGCTCACGAGGTCGGGAATGACGACAGTTATGGTCTGCTTCAGCCAATCGCCGACGTTGACGACCGGCGGAAGGACGCTGACGATTATCGCAGGCATCAATCGATGTCGTCATTCCCGACCTCGTGAGCGAGCGGAGAGTGTCGGGAATCCAGGCCTCGGAGGTGGCGAAGCCAAAGCCGATGAAGAAAACCTATTCGGCGGCGCCGCAAAGCCAGTTTCGAGCTGCGTCGAGGGAGCCGACAAGTATTTCCAATCCGAGTCGTTGCCTTCGAACAACCCGTCAAAGCTCGTAGACATACATCACAAAATCCTGCGCCGGCTCTGCCGTCTCGGGCCGCGTCTCATAGAACCGCCGCGCCGGAACATTGTCCGGCTCGGTCCCGACCCACGCCTCCTCGCAGCCGAGCGAGCTGCCGATGGCGAAAAGCTCGTCGAGCATGCGGCGGGCGATGCCCTGCCGCTGCCGGGCCGGCGCGACGCCGACCTCGTCGACATAAAGCTCGGTCGGCTTGTCGGGGTGGCGATGCACGACGCCCGCCGCCTGGCCGACGATGACGCCGTCGTCGAGCGCCACGATCATGATGTGCCCGGGCGCGGCGAGATAGGCCGACAGCCGGCCGGGCCTCACCGGCGCGTCGAAAACGTCGTCGGCGATCCGCTCGAACAGCGCCTCGTCGCCGGGATGCACCTGCCTGAACTCGACCGGCATGACCGCTCCTCCGCCGCGCGGTGGTTACAGTTTTGACGTTTACGTAAATACCAATCAATCTAACCGATTGAAAGTATTGGGCTCAAAATAATCGGTTGAATATTACAGCGGTCGGGTCTATGGCATCGCGACGTTCGGGCTTTTCTCCGGGCCCGTCAGCTTCTACCGCGTTTTCCGCGACGTTTCAAAGACAGGGGTTCGTTCCGAATGGCACGCAGCAAGATCGCTCTCATCGGGTCCGGCATGATCGGCGGCACGCTCGCCCATCTGATCGGCCTCAAGGAACTCGGCGACGTGGTGTTGTTCGACATCGCCGAGGGCATTCCCCAGGGCAAGGGCCTCGACATCGCCCAGTCCTCCACCGTCGAGGGTTTCGATGCCAGCTACACCGGCATCAACGACTATGCCGGCATCGAGGGCGCCGACGTCTGCATCGTCACCGCCGGCGTGCCGCGCAAGCCCGGCATGAGCCGCGACGACCTGCTCGGCATCAATTTGAAGGTCATGGAGCAGGTGGGCGCCGGCATCCGCAAATATGCGCCGAACGCCTTCGTCATCTGCATCACCAACCCGCTCGACGCCATGGTGTGGGCCCTGCAGAAGTTTTCGGGCCTGCCCAAGAGCCATGTGGTCGGCATGGCCGGCGTGCTCGATTCGGCGCGCTTCCGCTACTTCCTCTCGGAGGAGTTCAAGGTCTCGGTCGAGGACGTCGGCGCCATGACGCTGGGCGGCCACGGCGACGACATGGTGCCGATGGTGCGCTACTCCACGGTCGCCGGCATCCCGCTGCCCGACCTGGTCAAGATGGGCTGGACTTCGCAGGAGAAACTGGACGCCATCGTCGAGCGCACCCGCAAGGGCGGCGGCGAGATCGTCGGCCTGCTGAAGACCGGCTCCGCCTACTACGCCCCGGCCGCCTCGGCGATCGCCATGGCCGAGAGTTACCTCAAGGACAAGAAGCGCGTGCTGCCCTGCGCGGCCTATCTGTCGGGCCAGTACGGCGTGAAGGACATGTATGTCGGCGTCCCGGTGGTGATCGGCGCCGGCGGCGTCGAGCGCATCATCGAACTCGACTTCAACAAGGCCGAGCAGGCCATGTTCGAGAAATCGGTCGCCGCCGTGAAGGGCCTGTGCGAGGCCTGCGAAGGCATCGCGCCCAGCCTGAAGGGCTGAGAGGCCGTCGCGTGCAGTGCTCGCCCGCCCTTGCTCGATTGGAACTCGGCTCGCGAAGCCGGGTCCGATGGCTGGCGTTTGCTGCATCCCTCTCGGCTGCCACGTTTGCCGTCGGCGCTTTCGTGACCGAAGTTCGTGCCGCATCTCGGACAGCGGGTGCCTGTGATGCGTTTGTCGACAGCACTGGTGTAAGTCTCGCAGAGGGCGTCGCCTTCTATCTGCCGAAGTCGAATCAAACCAACTACCAGGTGGTGGCGACCGACCTGAGGGATGTCCTTGTCGAGGTTTCGAAACGGGACTCACGGTTCCATGGGTATGCGGCTGGACCGGTCGAAGCCCGCGTGATCGTCCGGTTTGATCCCAGCAAAGTGGAGACCGAGCGAGGCACGAAGCGTCTTGCTTCCGCCTCCTTATTCAGCTTTGGCAAGCGCCCGGAAGCAGGCATGATCCTGGTTTGCCATATCAGCGGCGAGAAGGTCACGATCGCAGCGGACGGCCAGGCTGCGGCGCATCTTCCCGTTCTCCGAAATATCGCCACGAATTTCCTGAAAGCGGATCGCATCGCCGCCGCCGGCGAAACGATCTGGCCGCCTAAAAAGGGTTTCAAGCCATGAACATCCACGAATACCAGGGCAAGCAGCTTCTGAAGGGTTTCGGCCTGCCGGTCGCCGACGGCGTGGCGATCCTCAAGGCGAGCGAGGCGGCCGCGGCCGCCAAGTCGCTGCCCGGCCCGCTCTATGTGGTGAAGAGCCAGATCCATGCCGGCGGCCGCGGCAAGGGAAAATTCAAGGAGCTTTCGCCCGACGCCAAGGGCGGCGTGCGGCTGGCCAAGTCGGTCGACGAGGTGGTGGCCAACGTCAACGAGATGCTCGGCAACACGCTGGTGACCAAGCAGACCGGCCCGGCCGGCAAGCAGGTCAACCGCCTCTACATCGAGGACGGCGCCGATATCGACCGCGAGCTTTACCTGTCGCTGCTGGTCGACCGCTCGGTCGGCCGCATCGCCTTCGTCGTCTCGACCGAAGGCGGCATGGACATCGAGGCCGTCGCCCACGACACGCCGGAAAAGATCATCACCGTGGCCATCGATCCGGAGACGGGCGTGACCGCCGATGACGTGAAGGCGCTCAACGAAGCGCTTAAGCTCGACGGCGACGCGGCCAGGGACGGCGGGATGGTGTTCCCGACGCTCTACAAGGCTTTCGTCGACAAGGACATGAGCCTGCTCGAGGTCAACCCGCTGATCGTTATGAAGAACGGCCGGCTGCGCGTGCTCGACGCAAAAGTGTCGTTCGACAACAATGCGCTGTTCCGCCATCCCGACGTGGTCGAGCTGCGCGACACCACCGAGGAGGACGAGAAGGAGATCGAGGCGTCGAAATACGACCTCGCCTATGTCGCCCTCGACGGCAATATCGGCTGCATGGTGAACGGCGCCGGCCTGGCGATGGCCACCATGGACATCATAAAACTTTACGGCGCCGAGCCCGCCAACTTCCTCGACGTCGGCGGCGGCGCCTCGAAGGAAAAGGTCACGGCCGCCTTCAAGATCATCACCGCCGACCCGGCCGTGAAGGGCATCCTGGTCAACATCTTCGGCGGCATCATGAAATGCGACATCATCGCCGAGGGCGTGATCGCGGCGGTCAAGGAAGTCGGGCTGAAAGTGCCTCTGGTCGTGCGGCTGGAAGGCACCAATGTCGAACTCGGCAAGAAGATCATCAACGAGAGCGGGCTGAACGTGATTTCCGCCGACGATCTCGACGACGCGGCGCAGAAGATCGTGAAGGCGGTGAAGGGGTAAGAAATGCCCTTCGTTCTCAAGACTCATCCTGTTGACACCCGCAGCATGCCTGTCAGGAATGCGACCTTCACTGAGTGGGCTTACAGAGATGCTAGGCCGGCCGTTGGTGATGAAGTTGCTTGGTTCACCGATGAAAAGTCTGGCGGATCGGGCCTCATAGCCTTGGGACGCATCACGTCGGAAGCTCAGGACGCTGGTAGGAACGCCAAAGGAAACAGACTAGTCACTTTTGTTGCGGAGTTTGATCGGTTTCAACCTACGAGGCCGCTCAGAAAGGCCGACTTTGCCGCGTTGCCTCGAATTGGCTCAGGTTCGCCGATTCAGGAGTTGAACCAACGTCTATACATCAATTCGCATGTCAAAGTCGCGGAAGTGAACGACGATACATTTCGATTTGTCGCTGAGCGGTTCCACTAGATGCCACCCCGCAAGATCAACCTCGTTACCGCCGCGGACCAGAAGATCGCCAAGGTCTTCGATCCGCACATCGCCGGGGACATCAACGACTCGCAGGCCAAGGTCGCGAAATTCGGCAAGAGTTTCGACTGGCACGCGCATGAGAACGAGGACGAGGCGTTCCTGGTGCTGCGCGGCAAGATCGCCATCGATTTCCGCGACGGGCCGGTGGAACTCGGCGAGGGCGACTTCATCGTGGTGCCGCGCGGCATCGAGCACCGGCCGCGCTCGCTGACCGATGAGCCGGTCGTGCTGATGTTCGAGCCGGCGACGACGCTGAATACCGGCAATGCCACGAGCGACCTGACGGTCACCGAGTTGAAGAGACTATAGCAGAGATGGACATTTTACACATAATCACACATATATGCCCTGTGTGATTATGTGGAGGCGACCATGAAGAATGTGACGCTGGCAATCGACGAGAAGCTTCTGGAGCAGGCGCGATCCCTGGCGGAGAAGCGCAAGACCACGCTCAACGCGATGGTGCGTTCGCTGTTGGAACATGAAGTCGAGCAAGCCGATCGGATTGCCTGGGCACGCGAGGGCATGCGGCAGTTGATCGAGGAAGCAAAGGCCGCTGCGGCTAAAGATACTGGCGGCGAACCCTATGTCTGGAATCGAATGGACGCCTATGAAGAACGAGAAAACCGCATACTTTCTCGACTCGAACGTCCTGATTTACGCGGCTTCAATGAGGGCGAATCGTGATCCACGACGCTCTCCTGTTGCAGAAACCCTCGTCCTGGGTTCGCTCTTTGCCACGTCCGGCCAGATCATGGCCGAGTTTACGTCGGTATGCCGTCGTAAATCTCTGCTCACCGATGATGCGCTCGACCGCTGGCTTGTTTTCCTTGGGACATGCCCGTCGGTTCCGGTCGATGAAATTTACGTGCGTGCCGGCCTCGACTTCGCTCGCCGCTATCGGATCAACTACTACGACGCAGCGCTGCTTGCCGCCGCCGAGCGGCTTGGCGCGCCGATTTTCTACACCGAAGACCTCAACCACAACCAGGTTTACGGCTCCGTGCGTGCCGTCAATCCATTTGTCTGAGGCACGGTGTCATGTCGGATGAATCCGTGATTCCGCTGGTGATGACATTATCGATCCTGCTGCCTGTTATTGTATTGCTCGCGATCGCGCTTTCGTCGCGGTTGCGCGATCACGGCCAGCTAGCATCAATTTTGGCGTTCGCGGCATTGGCGTTCAATGTCCTATCGTGGATCAACGGCCTGTCATCGACTTGTCGAATCAATGAGAGCGAATGCATCGGCGCTACGGCGGCCGCATTTCTCTTCGTCGTGCCCGCCCTTTTGGCCGCATTTTGGTCCACGGGCCTGATCTTGCGTCATCACAGCTTTCGACAATCCGCGAAGCCGAACCAACAAGTCGCAACCGACATCTGACGTTCTTGGAGACCTCATTCCCAATGTCCATCCTCATCGACAAGAACACGAAGATCCTCGTGCAGGGCCTGACCGGCAACACCGGCACGTTCCACACCGAGCAGGCGCTGGCCTATCACGGCACAAAAATGGTCGGCGGCATCAATCCCAAGAAGGGCGGGACCTTCTGGGACGGCAGCGTGTCGCTGCCGATCTTCGCCACCGTCGCCGAAGGCAAGGAGAAGACCGGCGCCAACGCCTCGGTCGTCTACGTGCCGCCTGCGGGTGCGGCGGCGGCAATCATCGAGGCGATCGAGGCGGAGATCCCGCTGATCGTCTGCATCACCGAGGGCATCCCGGTGCTCGACATGGTCCAGGTCAAGGCAAAGCTCGACAAGTCGAAGTCGCGCCTGATCGGGCCGAACTGCCCGGGCATCGTCACCCCCGACGAGTGCAAGATCGGCATCATGCCGGGCAACATCTTCCGCAAGGGTTCTGTGGGCGTTGTCTCGCGCTCGGGAACGCTTACCTATGAAGCGGTGTTCCAGACGACGAACGAAGGGCTCGGCCAGTCGACCGCGGTCGGCATCGGCGGCGACCCGGTGAAAGGCACGGAATTCATCGACATCCTCGAAATGTTCCTGGCCGACGACGAGACCAGGTCGATCATCATGATCGGCGAGATCGGCGGCTCGGCGGAAGAGGACGCGGCGCAGTTCCTCAGGGACGAGGCGAAGAAGGGCCGAAGCAAGCCGATGGCGGGCTTCATCGCCGGCCGCACCGCCCCTCCCGGCCGCACCATGGGCCATGCCGGCGCTGTGATATCCGGCGGCAAGGGCGGCGCGGAAGACAAGATCGCGGCGATGGAGGCGGCGGGCATCCGCGTGTCTCCCTCGCCGGCCCGCCTCGGCACGACGCTGGTCGAGGCGATTACGGGTGAGAGAGCGAATAGCGAATAGGGAGTAGCGAATAGGGAAGAAAGCGAAGCGGGCGGGACACCATTTTTCCCTATTCGCTATTCGCTATTCGCTACTCCCTATTCGCTCTTGAAAGGAGACGGAGCCGGCGCTCCGGGACATGCATGGCACGCAACGATACGGCCAACGACCAGTTTTCCCTCACCTCGTTCCTCTATGGCGGCAATGCCGACTATATCGAGCAGCTGCAGGCCGCCTATGAGGACGATCCGCAGTCGGTCGCGCCGGAATGGCGGGATTTCTTCGGCGCGCTGAAGGACGACGCCGGCGACGTCAGGAAGAACGCGCAGGGCGCCTCCTGGTCCAAGCCCGGCTGGCCGATCGTCGCCAATGGCGAGTTGGTCTCGGCGCTCGACGGCGACTGGCCGGCGCTGGAGAAGCGGGTCGAGAAGAAGGTCAAGGACAAGGCGGCCGCCGACGGCCGGATCATGACGGACGCCGAGGTGCTCGGCGCCACCCGCGATTCCGTGCGCGCCATCATGATGATCCGCGCCTACCGCATGCGCGGCCATTTGCACGCCAATCTCGATCCGCTCGGCATCGCCAAGCCGATCGAGGACTATAACGAGCTGTCGCCGACCACCTACGGCTTCACCGAGGCCGACTATGACCGGCCGATCTTCATCGACAACGTGCTGGGGCTGGAATACGCCACCATCCGGCAAATGCTGGAGATCCTCAACCGCACCTACTGTTCGACGCTCGGCGTCGAGTTCATGCACATCTCCGACCCCGTCGAGAAGGCCTGGATCCAGGAGCGCATCGAGGGCCCGGACAAGGGCATCGCCTTCACGCCGGAAGGCAAGATGGCGATCCTGCAGAAGCTGATCGAGGCGGAAGGCTTCGAGCAGTTCATCGACGTCAAGTACAAGGGCACCAAGCGCTTCGGCCTCGACGGCGGCGAGTCGCTGATCCCGGCGCTGGAGCAGATCGTCAAGCGCGGCGGCCAGCTCGGCCTCAAGGAGATCGTGCTCGGCATGGCCCATCGCGGCCGTCTCAACGTGCTGTCGCAGGTGATGGCCAAGCCCCACCGGGCGATCTTCCACGAATTCAAGGGCGGCTCGGCCGCCCCCGACGACGTCGAGGGCTCGGGCGACGTGAAGTACCACCTCGGCGCCTCCTCCGACCGCGAGTTCGACGGCAACAAGGTGCACCTGTCGCTGACGGCCAACCCCTCGCATCTGGAGATCGTCGACCCGGTCGTCATGGGCAAGGCGCGCGCCAAGCAGGACCAGCTCTACGGCCGCGCCCGCGAGGAGATCGTGCCGCTGGAGGAGCGGGCCAAGGTCATGCCGCTCCTGCTGCATGGCGACGCCGCCTTCGCCGGCCAGGGCGTGGTCGCCGAGTGCCTCGGCCTCTCCGGCCTCAAGGGCCATCGCGTCGCCGGCACGCTGCACGTCATCATCAACAACCAGATCGGCTTCACCACCAATCCGCGCTTCTCGCGCTCCTCGCCCTATCCGTCCGACGTCGCCAAGATGATCGAGGCGCCGATCTTCCACGTCAATGGCGACGACCCCGAGGCGGTGGTCTACGCCGCCAAGATCGCCACCGAGTTCCGCATGAAGTTCCACAAGCCGGTGGTGGTCGACATGTTCTGCTACCGCCGCTTCGGCCACAACGAGGGCGACGAGCCGGCCTTCACCCAGCCGCTCATGTACCGCAAGATCCGCACCCAGAAGACGACGGTGCAGATCTACGCCGACAAGCTGATCGGCGAAGGCCTGCTCGGCCAGGCCGATTTCGAGCGGATGCGGGCCGACTGGCGCGCCAGGCTGGAGACCGAGTTCGAGGCCGGCCAGGCCTACCGGCCCAACAAGGCCGACTGGCTGGACGGCGTGTGGTCCGGCCTGCGCAAGGCCGACAACCAGGACGAGCAGCGCCGCGGCAAGACCGCCGTGCCGCTGAAGACGCTGAAGGAGATCGGCCGCAAGCTCACCGACACGCCGAAGGACTTCGAGGTGCACCGCACCATCGGCCGTTTCCTCGAAGCGCGCCGCAAGATGATCGATTCCGGCGAGGGCCTCGACTGGTCGACCGCCGAGGCGCTGGCCTTCGGCGCCATCCTGCTCGACGGCAACCCGGTGCGCCTGTCCGGCCAGGATTCGGAGCGCGGCACCTTCTCGCAGCGCCATTCGGTGCTCTACGACCAGCGCGACGAGACCCGCTACATCCCGCTGAACAACCTCTCGCCGGCGCAGGCCGGCTACGAGGTCATCAACTCCATGCTGTCGGAAGAGGCCGTGCTCGGCTTCGAATACGGCTACAGCCTGGCCGAGCCGCGGGCGCTGACGCTGTGGGAGGCGCAGTTCGGCGACTTCGCCAACGGCGCCCAGGTGGTGTTCGACCAGTTCATCTCGTCGGGCGAGCGCAAAT
The DNA here is from genome assembly GCF_059502445.1 of Kumtagia sp. Lineage (NCBI taxonomy): Bacteria > Pseudomonadati > Pseudomonadota > Alphaproteobacteria > Hyphomicrobiales > Phyllobacteriaceae > Kumtagia > Kumtagia sp. The sequence continues at coordinate 10,314 of NZ_JCACER010000063.1, read as the reverse complement.
GGCTCAGGATGTCCGGCCTGGTCTGCCTCTTGCCGCACGGCTACGAGGGCCAGGGGCCGGAGCATTCCTCGGCCCGCCTGGAACGTTTCCTGCAGCTCTGCGCCGAGGACAACATGCAGGTCGCCAACGTCACCACGCCGGCGAACTATTTCCACATCCTGCGCCGCCAGCTCAAGCGCGACTTCCGCAAGCCGCTGGTGCTGATGACGCCGAAGTCGCTGCTGCGCCACAAGCGCGCCGTGTCAAGCCTGTCGGAAATGTCGGGCGAAAGCACGTTCCACCGCCTGCTGTGGGACGACGCGCAGGCAAACGGCGGTGCCGAAGGCGTCAAGCTGGTCAAGGATTCGAAGATCCGCCGCGTCGTCATGTGCTCCGGCAAGGTCTATTACGACCTTTACGAGGAGCGCGAGAAGCGCGGCGTCAACGACGTCTACCTGCTGCGCCTCGAGCAGCTCTACCCGTTCCCGGCCAAGGCGCTGATCAACGAGCTGTCGCGCTTCCGCGGCGCCGAGATGGTGTGGTGTCAGGAGGAGCCCAAGAACATGGGCGCCTGGTCCTTCATCGACCCCTATCTGGAATGGGTGCTCGCCCATATCGACGCCAAGCACCAGCGTGTGCGCTACACCGGCCGGCCCGCCGCCGCCTCGCCGGCGACCGGCATGATGTCGAAGCATCTGGAGCAGCTCCAGGCATTCCTCGACGACGCCCTCGGCGAATAAGCGGCGGATCGTTCTCGATGTTGCTTCACCGTCCACCCCCACCCCTTACCCCTCCCCACAAGGGGGAGGGGCGCGCCAACGCCCCAGAATCGCCCTCCCCCTTGTGGGGAGGGGTAAGGGGTGGGGGTATCGTCAGGGCAGCCGAAAGAAACCGACAGGACACCCCATAATGGCCAGCGAAATCCGCGTCCCCACCCTCGGCGAATCCGTCACCGAGGCCACCATCGGAAAGTGGTTCAAGAAGGTCGGCGATGCCATCGCCGTCGACGAGCCGCTGCTCGAGCTGGAGACCGACAAGGTGACGGTCGAGGTGCCGGCGCCCACCGCCGGCACGCTGTCGGAGATCGCCGCCAAGGAAGGCGAGACCGTCGGCGTCGGCGCCCTGCTCGGCTCGATCGGCGACGGCGCCGCGGCCAAAGCCGAGGCACCGAAACCCGCCGAGGCGCCGAAGCCTGCGGAGGCCAAGCCGGAAGCCGTCGCCCAGGCCGCCGGCACCTCTGCCGCCGCCACCACCAGGGAAGCGGCGGAAAAGACCGCCGACACCGCTGGCGATGCCGGCCCGGTGACCGAGCGCAAGATGCCGCCCGCTCCCTCCGCGGCCAAGCTGTTGGCGGAGGCCAATATCGCCGTCGATCAGGTGCAGGGCTCGGGCAAGCGCGGCCAGGTGCTGAAGGGCGACGTGCTCGAGGCGATCGCCAGAGGCGCGCCGTCGCAGCCGGTGGAGACCCCCAAGGCGCCCGCCGCCGCCCGCGCCCCCTCGCCCGCCGAGGACGAGACGCGCGAGGAGCGCGTGCGCATGACGAAGCTGCGCCAGACCATCGCGCGCCGACTGAAGGAGGCGCAGACCAGCGCCGCCATGCTCACCACCTTCAACGAGGTGGACATGAAGGCGGTGATGGACCTGCGCACCAAATACAAGGACGTGTTCGAGAAGAAGCACGGCGTCAAGCTCGGCTTCATGGGCTTCTTCACCAAGGCCGTCACCCACGCGCTGAAGGAGATCCCGGCCGTCAACGCCGAGATCGACGGCACCGACATCATCTACAAGAACTTCGCCCATATCGGCGTCGCGGTCGGCACCGAAAAGGGTCTTGTCGTGCCGGTGGTGCGCAATGCGGACACGATGTCGATCGCCGAGATCGAGAAGGAGATCGGCCGCCTCGGGCTGGCCGCGCGCGACGGAAAGCTGTCGGTCGCCGACATGCAGGGCGGCACCTTCACCATCTCCAACGGCGGCGTCTACGGCTCGCTGATGTCGACGCCGATCCTCAATGCCCCGCAATCCGGCATCCTCGGCATGCACAAGATCCAGGAGCGGCCGGTGGTGGTCGGCGGCCAGATCGTCATCCGCCCGATGATGTACCTGGCGCTCTCCTACGACCACCGCATCGTCGACGGCAAGGAAGCCGTTACCTTCCTGGTACGGGTCAAGGAGAGCCTGGAGGACCCGGAACGGCTCGTGTTGGATTTGTGACGGACCGCCGGGATGCTTGACGGCAGTAAAGCACAGGGGACAGTTTACTTTCTTTCGGCAGAAAGGCCGCAGCAGTTCAGAAGTCGCGCAGGCCGAAAAAAGTAAACTGTCCCCGGCACCTGCGCCTTGCCCTTGCCGCGTTGCGTATGCGTATCATTGGAGCACTGGTGCAGCGTCATCTTGGCCAGATGCAGGGGGGGGCGGAATTGAGAAAGCTGTCACAACTACTGGGCGCGACCGTGGGCGCGCTGCTTTTGGCGTTCACTGTCAATGGCGCAGAGGCAGAGACAACCTATCTCAAATGGAACAAATCGACTGCGAAGGGCCGAGCATTCGTCCTGGCCGAACACTGGGATGTCAATCAGGATTGCAGTGTTCGGGCATTTCCGACCGCAAAGATCGTTTCCCCGCCGAGGCACGGAAAAACCAAAATCGGACGGGGAAAGATCACACTGGCAAGAAAATACGCGAAAGATCCATACTACAAATGCAAATCGCTAACCGTGTCCGGTACGAAAATTCAATACACACCGGATCGCGGCTTTATCGGAAAGGACGTGCTGAAGATTCGGGCTTATTATAGCACAGGAGATATTCACGAGATCGACATAGTCGTAACCGTCCGCTAATCCGAAACTCCTCTTCGCAACAGCCAATACCAGCAGACACATTATTCATCCCACCGCAAGATCAGCTATCCACCATCAGCAAACGACCGGGCGCAGAACTGCCGAACTGAAGGGCAAATAACCATGGAAACTGCGGCTCAATCGTCCGAAATCACCGTCCTCGCCTGGAGCGTCGTCCTGCTGATCGGGCAAGTGATCGCCCAGGCGCTCGCCACCTACGACCTCGGCCCGAAATATCTCGCCGGGCCGCGCGACGCAGGTCGCGTCTCGAAGAACGTGATCGCCGGGCGGCTCGCCCGGGCATTGCGCAACCTGCTCGAAACCTACCCGGCCTTCGTCGCGCTGGCGCTGGCGCTGGTGGTCACCGGCAAGGCCGGCGGCCTCGGCGCGACCGGCGCCTGGGTGTGGCTCGCCGCGCGCGTCGTCTATCTCCCGCTCTATGCCGCGGGCGTGCCCGTCCTGCGCACCGTCGCCTGGAACGTCTCGACCCTCGGCCTCGTGCTGATGCTCGTCCGCCTGATCGCATGAGCATCTTTCCCGCTGGACTGGCGCGCCTCGCAAGCTGTGCCTTCCGTTTCGTGCCGCGTCCGCTACAGTTGGCGGGCCTGGACCACGCGATGAAAGGGGCACATGGCTTTCGAACCGGACATCCCGCCCATTCAGGTGCATCTGTGCGTGAAGCGCGGGCAGGAGGCGATCGCCTGGTACGAGAAGGCGTTCGGGGCGGTCGAGACCTTCGAGCAGATCGCCGAGGACGGCGAGCGGGTGCTGCATGCCAACCTGTCCATGTTCGGCTCGGAGGTGATGCTGCACGACGAGTTCCCGGAGTTCTCGCCGGACGTCTTTTCGCCGGAGACGCGCGGCGGCGCCGGGCTGACGATCAGCATCAACCTGCGCTCGCCGATCGACGTCGACCGCGCCGTGCGCCGGGCCGCCTCGGCCGGAGCGGAGATCACCATGCCGGTGGCCGACCAGTTCTGGGGCGCCCGCTACGGCAAGATCCGCGATCCGTTCGGCCATGTCTGGGCCTTCAACGCGCCGCTGGCGAAGGCGGGATGAGAGGCGGCCGCAAGTTGGCCAAGATGCGGTCGTGGCTTGATCGGATCGGCTCTTCGTCCCACCCCCCTCTGTCCTGCCGGACATCTCCCCCGCAAGGGGGGGCGATAGATGGGTTCTGCCGCCTTGTACCCCCACCCCTAACCCCTCCCCACAAGGGGGGGAGGGGGACTTCGCGGCAGCCATGCCACGCAAAGCCGTCGGCGATTGGCGCCTGGCGGAGACGCAAGCCGGTCCCCCTCCCCCTTGTGGGGAGGGGTTAGGGGTGGGGGTAAACTCATACGCGATTGCCCTCCCCTATGGTGGGGGAGATGTCCGGCTGGACAGAGGGGGGCCACGTAAAGCGCGACTCTTCCCGCCTCTGGCTGTCTTCCTCAAGGCAGCACTCGCCCTCCTCCTCCCCTCCCCCGCCTTCGCCGCCTGCCCGGTCGAGCTCGCCACCTATCGCGACATCGACGGCGTCGCCGAGCTCGAATTCCGCCCGACCGGCCAGAGCGCCGCCGTCACCAACAGCTTCCGCCTGATCGTCGGCGAGACGGTCATGGACGGCATGGTGATGTGGAGCGCCGAGGTGGCGCGGCCGAACGGCATCGTCGGCCGCGACTGCCCGGTGGGCGACGCCACCGGCGAGGAGCTTGAAGCCTGCACGCTGTGGCAGGGCGTCATCTATACCGTCGACAAGCAGGGGGCGGTCGGGCTGCTGCCGGCCGAAGGCACGCCGGCGCCGCCGACGCTGATCCTGTCCGACCTCGCCCATGCGCTGCGCCTGTCGCCCGCCTTCGGCGAAAACGGCTTCGACAGGCTCCCCCAGGATGTCTTCACCATGAGCGGCTGCCAGGAATGAGCAAGGCGGGCAAGGTACTGCTGGTCACCGGCGGCGGCCGCGGCATCGGCGCCGCCACCTGCCTGCTCGCGGCAAAGCGGGGCTACCGCGTCGCCGTCAACTACGTCTCCGACACCGCCTCCGCCGACGCCGTCGTCGACACGATCCGCCAAGGCGGCGGCGACGCGATTGCCGTCAAGGGCGACATCGGAAGCGAGGCGGACGTGCTCTCCATGTTCGAGACGGTCGACCGGGAGCTCGGCCGCATCGACGCGCTGGTCAACAATGCCGGCGTCGTCGACCGCAAGGCGCGCGTCGACGCCGTGAGCGTCGCACGGCTAGAGCGCATGATGCGCATCAACGTCATAGGCCCGATCCTGTGCGCCCGCGAGGCGGTGAAGCGCATGTCGACAAGGCACGGCGGCAAGGGCGGCGCCATCGTCAACGTGTCGTCCATCGCCGCCGTCATCGGCGGAGCGGGCGAATATGTCGACTATGCCGCCGCCAAAGGCGCGATCGATTCATTCACCCTCGGCTTGGCGCGCGAGGTGGCGGAGGAAGGCATCCGCGTCAACGCGGTCAGGCCCGGCATCGTCGGCACCGACATCCATGCCTCCGGCGGACAGCCCGACCGGGTCGCCGCCATGCGCGGGCTGGTGCCGGTGAAGCGCGAGGGCAATCCCGAGGAAATCGCCGACGCGATCCTCTGGCTTTTGTCGGACGGCGCGTCCTATACGACGGGCGCGATTCTCAACGTGAGCGGCGGGCGCTGACCGCCCAGACGGAAGGACAGGTTCATGGCTTATGACGTCGTTGTCATCGGAAGCGGCCCGGGGGGCTATGTCTGCGCCATCAAGGCGGCGCAGCTCGGCCTCAAGGTGGCGGTGGTGGAGAAGCGCGCCACCTATGGCGGCACCTGCCTCAACATCGGCTGCATCCCTTCCAAGGCGCTGCTGCACGCGTCGGAGATGTTCGCGGAAGCCGGCCACGGCCTGGAGGCGCTCGGCGTCGAAGTCGGCAAGCCCAGGCTCAACCTCAAGAAGATGATGGAGCACAAGGACGCCACCGTCGCCTCCAACGTCAACGGCGTCGCCTTCCTGTTCAAGAAGAACAAGATCGACGGCATCCAGGGCACCGGCCGCATCGTCTCGGCCGGAAAAGTCTCGGTCGCGCTGGAAGGCGGCGGCACACAGGAGCTGGAGACCAGGGCGATCGTGATTGCCACCGGCTCCGACGTTGCCGGCATTCCGGGCGTCAAGGTCGACATCGACGAAACGGTCATCGTCTCGTCCACCGGCGCGCTGTCGCTGGACAAGCCGCCGGCGCATCTGATCGTCGTCGGCGGCGGCGTCATCGGCCTCGAGCTCGGCTCGGTCTGGGGCCGCCTCGGCTCGAAAGTCACCGTCGTCGAATATCTCGACACGGTGCTCGGCGGCATGGACGGCGAGGTGGCGAAACAGTTCGGCCGCATGCTGGCCAAGCAGGGTTTCGACATCCGCCTGGGCTCCAAGGTCACCGGCGTGGAGAAGATCAAGAAGGGCGCGAAAGTGACCTTCGAGCCGGTCAAGGGCGGCGACGCCGAGACCATCGAGGCCGACGTGGTGCTGGTCGCCACCGGCCGCCGTCCCTATACCGACGGCCTCGGCCTCGCCGAGGCCGGCGTGGAGCTGGACGAGCGCGGCCGCGTCAAGACCGACCAGCACCTGCGGACCAACCTGCCCGGCATCTATGCCATCGGCGACGCCATCGCCGGGCCGATGCTCGCCCACAAGGCCGAGGACGAGGGCGTCGCGGTGGCCGAGACCATCGCCGGCCAGAAGGGCCATGTGAACTACGACGTCATTCCGAGCGTGGTCTATACCAGCCCCGAGGTCGCCTCGGTCGGCAGGACCGAGGAGGAGCTGAAGAAGGCGGGCATCGACTACAAGGTCGGAAAGTTCCCGTTCACCGCCAACGGCCGCGCCCGCGCCATGCTGCACACCGACGGCTTCGTGAAGATCCTGGCCGACAAGGCGACCGACCGGGTCCTGGGCGGCCACATCGTCGGCTTCGGCGCCGGCGAGATGATCCACGAGATCGCCGTGCTGATGGAGTTCGGCGGCTCCTCGGAGGATCTGGCCCGCACCTGCCATGCGCATCCGACCATGTCGGAAGCGGTAAAGGAGGCCGCGCTGGCGACTTTCTTCAAGCCGATCCATATGTAGGCCGGCGCCCGCCTCTGTCCGGACGGATATTCAGACGCACTTGAGCGGCCCGCCGAAGCGGGCCGCTTGTCGTTCAGCCTTGAGCGTCGCCCTTACTGCGCCGGAGCCGGGGCAGGTTCGGCCGGGGCCGGGGCGGCGGGAGCCGTCGCATCCGGTGCCGGAGCCGTGCTGTCGGCGGGCGGCGTGGCCGGAGCGGTCTCGCTCGGAGCCGGCGTCGCGGGCGCGGCCGGGGCCGTCGCATCGGGAGCCGGGGTCGCGGGAGCCGCAGCGTCCGGAGCCGGAGCCGCGGCGTCAGGAGCCGGGGCGGGCGCCGTTGCGTCGGGCGCCGGCGTTGCCGGTTCGGTCGTCGTCGTTGCCGGCTGGTCGGCCGTTCCCGGCGTGTTCTCCGCGCCAGGCGCGAAGATGAAATAGGCGATCACCGCCAGAACCAGCACGACGACCGCGATCAGGACGCCGCTGCCGCGCGAGCGCTCGGCGACGACGGTGCGGTTGTCGACATGCGGATCGTGCCCGTTCGTCGGGGTCAGACGCTCACCCATCGGGTCGGCCCCGAGCGGGGGAACCGGGTTGATGGGGTCATCGCGCCGGGGATCCGGCACGCGCTGAGGGTTGGCCATGGCTGGTCCTCCATCGGTTGCGATGACGACACAACGCACGACCGGCGATTCGGTTTCACGTGGAGTTGAACGTTTCTCCCGCAACGAAAAAAGGGAACGCCGCGCTGGGCGCGGCGTTCCCTGGATCGTCCGGATTTTCAAGCCGCCGGCAGGTCCTGCGCGACGGCGAATGTTGCGGCTATTCGACGGTCTTTTCGACCTGCGGCTTTTCAGCGGCCGCCTCTTGGGTGACGACCGGCTTGGACTGCGGAACGGCGACGCTCGCCACCGTCGTCTTGTCGAGTTCGGTGGCCTTCACGGATTTCTGGTATTCGCATGCCTGGGCTCCGGAAACGGCGAGGCCGAGGCCGGCGGCAATCAGGAGAAGCTTGGTCATCCATGCTGTCCTTCTGGTTGGCGACCCGGACAGGCTAACAAAGCCGGCCGTATCAGCCAAATCACGCTTTGCGTGAACGTCAGCCCCGGTCGGCGCGCGACACCGTGTAGCCGGCCTTGCGCAGCAGCGCCACCAGCCCCTCCGGCCCGGGCAGATGCAGGGCGCCGACCGCGATGAAGGCATTGCCGGCGTCGAGGATCGGCACGGCATGCTCGGCCATGGTCCGGTTGCGCGCCGTGATCATGGTCTCCTCGAAGGCCGCATAACCCGATGCCTCGCCCCCGCCGCCATCCGGCAGGACGGCGTTGAACAGCGGCCAGAACATGCCCGTGTCGCCGCGCGTATAGAGCACGATCATCGTCTCGATGACGTCGTCGACGCGGTCGCCGAGCTTCAGCGTGTCGACCAGCCCCTGGATGTGGAACTGCATCGGCAGCGACGCCATCGCCTCAAGCTGGTCGACGGCCGTCTCCAGCCCCTCCAGCGTCTTGCCCGCGGCCGCCGCCTCATGGCCGAGCTTGATGTCGAGCACCGGCGCCCCGCCGGCCTTGCGCTGCAGCTCGCAGGCCGGCAGCGCGATCATCGCCGAGATGATCCACGGCTTCATCTTGGCGACGCTGTAGGGCGGGATGCCGCGCGCCTCCAGCGCTTTGTTGACGCCGTCCACCTCGCCCGGCGGGATCAGCGAGGCGAGCGTGGTGTCGTCGGTGAACATCATCAGCTCCGGCCGCTCCACCATGATCGCCGCCATCTTCGACTGGTCGAGCACGTCCGTCGTCTCGATGACGACCGTGCCCGACGCGTCATAGGCCGTCTGCGCGGCCGGCGGCAGCGCCGTCACGCGCGGATCGGTGACGTGCATGGTGCCGAAGAGATAGGAGGCAGGACCGCCGTCCTTCTCGATCTTCCAGAGCAGGCCCTCGCCGTTCTCGGTCCTGCCCGCCTCGGCCTCGATGCGCGCCAGCGCCGCCGGGTCGCTGGTCTTCAGCTCGGCCAGCATGTCCTTGCCGGAGCATGTGACCTCTTCGGCCCGCGCGCGCTCCGTCGCCAGCGCGACCATCAGCGCGAAGGACAGGAAGAACAGCAGGTTGGCCGCGACCAGCAGTTTCACCAGCGGCAGGGCGCCGCGGTCGGCAAAGGCAATCACACGTTTCATGGCCGGAAAGCTACCGGGCAAAAGCGGCAAAACCGTTAAGTCCGATGCGAAACTTGCAGCGTTCGATGTGCTCAGGCGCGCGGATGCGCCGCCTGGTAGATTTCCAGCAGCCGCGCCGTGTCGACGCCGGTATAGACCTGCGTGGTCGACAGGCTGGCATGGCCGAGCAGTTCCTGGATGACACGCAGGTCGCCGCCGCGCCCGAGCAGGTGCGTGGCGAAGGAATGGCGCAGCGCGTGCGGCGTCGCCGTATCCGGCAGGTTGAGCGCGCCGCGCATCTTGCGCATCGCCCGCTGCACGATCGCCGGATTGAGCGGCCCGCCGCGGGCGCCGCGGAACAGCGGTCCCTGCGCATCGAGATGGTAGGGGCAGAGCCGCCGGTATTCCGCGACCGCCTGCACGGCCACCGGCAGCACCGGCACCAGGCGGGTCTTGCCGCCCTTGCCGGTGACCCTGAGAACGCTGTCGCCGGGCGAGGCCAGCGCCCCCGCCGGCAGGCCGAGCGCCTCCGATATGCGCAGCCCCGAACCGTAGAGCAAAGTGAGCACGGCGGCGTCGCGCGCCGCCACCCACGGCTCTTCCGCCAGCTGCTCGTCCTCCGAGACGACGCGCCGCGCATCCGCCGCCGTCAGCGGTTTCGGCAGCGACTTCGGCTGCCTCGGCGCCCGCAGAGCCGCCGCGCCCGCGGCATTGACCAGCCCCCTGCGCTCGAGGAAGCGCAGCAGCGAACGCACCCCCGCCAGCCCGCGTCCCAGCGTACGCGCGCCGGCGCCGTCCTTGCGCCGCGCGGCGAGGAAGGCGCGCAGGTCCGCCGGGCGCAGATCGGCGATGTCGGCAATGCCCGGCGCGCCGCCGCGATGGCCGGTCAGGAACTGCAGGAACTGCCTGGTGTCGCGCTCATAGGCCTCGACGGTCAGCGCCGACAACCTGCGTTCCCTGGCCAGCATCTTCAGCCAGCTTTCGCGCGCCGCCTGCAGGTCTGGCTTTGCGGCGATGAGGAATTCCTTCATGGGCCTCGCTCCGGCTTGTCTCCCGATGCTTGCCGTGTCCTGGTTAGCAAGACGTGAACGCCGCCGCGTTTCCCTCCCCTTGTGGGGACTATCGGATTCACACATCCCAGGAGGGCGGTTAGCGGCGGCGCGGAGGACCTCGGTTCTTCACCTATCCGGGTTGCAGTCCCGCCGGCATTTCAGATCGTGCCCAGCAGCCCTCATGGTGAGATGGCATAATTGCTCTTGTTGGGGGCTGCGGTTGCTCCCA
>NZ_JCACER010000062.1:0-39269 GCF_059502445.1 Kumtagia sp. | reverse complement strand
CGTCGCCATCAACAAGGACGAGGAGGCGCCGATCTTCCAGGTCGCCGACTACGGCCTCGTCGGCGACCTCTTCACAATCCTGCCCGAACTCGAAAAGGCGCTGTGATCCAGCAGAGCCCGTAGACAATCGCAGGCCGGGGCGGCGAAAGCCGCTCCGGCCTCGTTGCGTCATGCTCCCGTTCGGTATTCCGTGGCACACGGTTCGGTTTTGCAGGCTTCCGCTGCGCAAAATTTACGCAGCGCTCTGGACGAAAGCCGCGCAAGCCCTTTAGTGTGCACTGCAAAATGACCAAGGGCGAAAGACCCAGGACGGGATCAGTGCAATGAGCAACATCGAAACGGTCGGCATCGTCGGCGCGGGCCAGATGGGCAGCGGCATCGCCCATGTTTCGGCGCTCGCCGGCTACGACGTGCTTCTCTACGACATCTCGCCTGAGCGCATCGAGAAGGGCATCGCCACGATCAACGGCAACATGGCGCGCCAGGTGGCGGGCGGCAAGCTGGCGGAAGCCGAGCGGCAGCAGGGGATCGCGCGCATCTCGGCGGCGCCGGCGCTCAGCGACCTGGCAGCGGCCGACCTGGTGATCGAGGCGGCCACCGAGGACGAGAGCGTCAAGCGCAAGATCTATGCGCAGCTCTGCCCGCAGCTCAATCCGGAGGCGATCCTCGCCACCAACACCTCGTCGATCTCCATCACGCGCCTTGCCGCGGCGACGGACCGGGCCGAGCGCTTCATCGGCATCCACTTCATGAATCCGGTGCCGCTGATGAAGCTGGTGGAGCTGGTGCGCGGCATCGCCACCGACAATTTGACGTTCGAGTCAGCCAAGGAATTCGTCCGGCGCCTCGACAAGACGACCACCGTCTCGGAGGATTTCCCGGCCTTCATCGTCAACCGCATCCTGCTGCCGATGATCAACGAGGCCATCTACACGCTCTACGAGGGCGTCGGCACGGTGGAGGCGATCGATACGGCCATGCGGCTCGGCGCCAACCACCCGATGGGGCCGCTGCAACTCGCCGACTTCATAGGCCTCGACACCTGCCTGTCGATCATGCAGGTGCTGCATGACGGACTGTCGGACACGAAATACCGGCCGTGCCCGCTGCTGGTGAAATATGTCGAGGCCGGCTGGCTCGGCCGCAAGAGCGGCCGCGGCTTCTACGACTACCGCGGCGAGCATCCGGTGCCGACGCGATAGTGCGCCGGGGACAGTTTGCGCAGGGGACAGTTTACTTTTTTCGGCCCGCGCGACTTCTGAACTGCTGCGGCTTTTCTGCCGAAAGAAAGTAAACTGTCCCCGGCACCTGCGGCGCGGCGGCGATTGGCCTCACCCGCCCTTGCGCGCCAGCTCGATCACCCGCCTGGCGTCGTCGCCCGCCCATTCGGCGGGGCCGTTCATGTGGGCGAGCAGGCAGCCTTCCTCGTCGATGAGCAGGGTGACCGGCAGGCCGAGGGCCAGGCCGCGCCGCTTGAGGTCGTTGAAGAGGTCGAGCGTGTTGTCGCGGTAGTAGGCGAGAGCGCCGATCTTTTCCTCCTCCAGGAACTTCTTCGGCTTCGTGTCGTCGCCGGCGTCGACGTTGACGGCGACGACCTCGAAACCGTCGTCGCCGGTACCTTTCTGCAACGCGTCGAGCGCCGGCATCTCGGCGCGGCAGGGTGCGCACCAGGTGGCCCACAGATTCATCAGCACGATCTTGCCGGCACGGTCGGCCAGCGTCATCGGCTTGCCATCGGGGTCGTTGAAGGCGAGGCTCTTCAGCGACTGCGGCGGGTCGGCCGGCAGCAGCGCGGCGACGTCGCCGGTGGCGGCCGCGGCAACGGTCTTCGCCCGCTCGGCCTTGACCGCGCAGGCATCGGGAGGGCTGGCCGGATCCGACGCGGCCGTTCCGGCGGCCTGGCCGGACGTTGCGGTGACGTCCGCGGATGGCGCCGCCGGCGTGTTGCCAGAGAAGCCTCCGCTGACATATACCGCCACCGCGCCGGCCAGCGCGCCGGCAACCATGGCGGTCAGGATGGCGCGCCAGGCGGGAATCACTTTTCTTTGCTTGCCGTCAGACATCTTTCGAAAATCTCCGGAGCCCGGGTAGCACGATGAGCGACGACAACGCCAGCAACGCGATGTGGGGTGGACGTTTTGCCTCGGGTCCGGCCGCGGTGATGGAGGCGATCAACGCCTCGATCGGCTTCGACAGAAAACTCTACGCCCAGGACATACGCGGCTCGCTGGCGCATGCCGAGATGCTCGCGGCAACGGGCATCATTTCCACCGCCGATCAAGACAAGATCGCTCACGGCCTGAACACGATCCTGAAAGAGATCGAGAGCGGCGCCTTCGCGTTCTCCACCGCGCTCGAAGACATCCACATGAATGTCGAGGCGCGGCTGGCCGAGCTGATCGGCCCCGCCGCGGGCCGCCTGCACACGGCGCGCTCGCGCAACGACCAGGTCGCCGTCGACTTCCGCCTGTGGGTGAAGGACGAGCTTTTCCGGGTCGCCGAGGCGCTGAAGGGGCTGATCGCCGTGTTCCTGACGCGGGCGGAAGAGCATGCGGCCACCGTCATGCCGGGCTTCACCCATATGCAGTCGGCGCAGCCGGTGACCTTCGGCCACCACTGCATGGCCTATGTCGAGATGTTTTCGCGCGACCTGTCGCGGGTGCGCGACGCCATCCAGCGCATGGACGAATCGCCGCTGGGGGCGGCGGCGCTCGCCGGCACCGGCTTTCCGATCGACCGGCACAGGACCGCCAAGGCGCTCGGTTTTCGCGAGCCGACCCGCAATTCGCTGGACAGCGTCTCCGACCGCGACTTCGCCCTGGAGTTTTTGTCGATCGCCGCGATATCAGCGACGCACCTGTCGCGGCTGGCGGAAGAAATCGTCATCTGGTCGACGCCGCAGTTCGGCTTCGTAAAACTGTCCGATTCCTTCTCGACCGGCTCCTCGATCATGCCGCAGAAGAAGAACCCGGACGCCGCCGAGCTGGTGCGCGCCAAGACCGGCCGGGTCAACGGCCACCTGATCGGGCTGCTGACCGTCATGAAGGGCCTACCGCTGACCTATTCCAAGGACATGCAGGAGGACAAGGAGGCCCTCTTCGATGCTGCCGAGACGCTCGACCTGATGCTCGCCGCCATGACCGGCATGGTCGGCGACATGGCGGTCGACGCGGACGCCATGAAGAAGGCTGCGGGCTCCGGCCATTCGACGGCCACCGACCTCGCCGACTGGCTGGTGCGCCGGCTTAACCTGCCGTTCCGCGAGGCGCACCACGTCACCGGCCGCGCCGTGGCGCTGGCGGAGGCGCGCAAGACCACGCTGGCGAAGCTGCCGCTCGAGGAACTGCAGGCGATCCATCCCGGCATCACCGCCGACGTGTTCTCGGTGCTGTCGGTACAGAAATCGGTCAATAGCCGCAAATCCTTCGGCGGCACCGCGCCGGCCGAAGTGCGGCGGCAGGTCCGCTACTGGAAGAAGCGGCTGGCGAAGGGGTGAGGACAATTGCATGGATGCAATGACGAAAAAACTTCGCTACAAGCGTCGCCTTGGCGAAATCGGATGGATGACAGCATGACTGCGGCACGGCTGGTGACGACGATCGCGCTCCTTGCCGCTCTCGGCACGGCGGCTGCCTGCGGCCGCAAGTCCGACCTCGACACGCCCTACGATGCGGCGGTGCAGGCGCGCAAGGATGCGGAGAGGGCAGGGGAGCCGCTGCCGCCCGAGCCGCAGAAGCCGGTTGCCGACAAGCCGTTCATCCTGGACCGGCTGATCCAGTAGCTTTTGTCGTTTCGCTTGGCGGTTATCTTGGCGCTCCTTCGCATCCCCTTCTGTCCTGCCGTAGATCTCCCCCGCAAGGGGGGAGATCGGCCGGCCGCTTGGGGTCCGCGGATCGCCAACACTGCAGAAGGGGCTAAGACGGCGAAGCTGCCAATCTCCCCCCTTGCGGGGGAGATGTCCGGCAGGACAGAGGGGGGTGCGAAGGAGTACCCGGTTTCGACTGTAATCCAGGCGCTTGCGGCCCAATGAACCACTTCGAATTCCGCGACGGCGTGCTGCATGCCGAGGACGTGCCGGTGCCGGAGATCGCGCGCGCGGTCGGCACGCCGTTCTACTGTTATTCCACGGCGACGCTGGAGCGGCATTTCAGCGTCTTCAGCAAATCCTTCACCGGCCTCGACACGCTGGTCTGCTACGCGATGAAGGCCAACTCCAACCAGGCCGTCATCGCCACGCTGGCGCGCCTCGGCGCCGGCGCCGACGTCGTCTCGGAAGGCGAGATGCGGCGGGCGCTCGCCGCCGGCATCCCGGCCGGCAAGATCCTGTTCTCCGGTGTCGGCAAGACGGCGCGCGAGATGGATTTTGCCCTTGCCGCCGGCATCCTCTGCTTCAACGTCGAATCCGAACCGGAGCTGGAACTGCTGTCGCAGCGGGCGGTCGCCGCCGGCAAGGTTGCGCCGGTGTCGCTCAGGATCAACCCGGACGTCGACGCGAAGACGCACAAGAAGATCTCGACCGGCAATGCCGAGAACAAGTTCGGCATTCCCCGCCAGCGGGCCCGCGCCGTCTATGCCCGCGCCGCCAGCCTGCCGGGGCTGAAGGTGACCGGCATCGACATGCATATCGGCAGCCAGATCACCGACCTGCAGCCCTTCGACGATGCCTTCGCGCTGCTGTCCGAACTGGTGACGACGCTGCGCGCCGACGGGCATGCGATCGAGCATGTCGATTTCGGCGGCGGCCTCGGCGTGCCCTACCGCGCCGACAACGACCCGCCGCCGCATCCCGACGCCTATGCCGACATCATCCGCCGCCATGCCGGTCATCTCGGCGTGAAGGTTATGTTCGAGCCCGGCCGGCTGATCGTCGCCAATGCCGGCATCCTCGTCTCCGAGGTGATCTATGTGAAGGAAGGCGACGCCCGCAACTTCCTGATCGTCGACGCGGCGATGAACGACCTTATCCGCCCGACGCTCTACGACGCCTTCCACGAGATCTTTCCGGTGGTGCGCCGGCCGGTCGAGGCGCCGCGCATGGTGGTCGACATCGTCGGCCCGGTCTGCGAGACCGGCGACTATCTCGGCCTGTCACGCGACCTGCCGCGGCTGGAGGCCGGCGACCTGATCGCCGTCGGCACCGCCGGCGCCTATGGCGCGGTGCAGGCCGGCACCTACAATTCGCGGCTGCTGGTGCCGGAGGTGCTGGTCAAGGGCGATGCGTTCCACGTGGTGCGGCCGCGGTCGAGCTACGAAGAACTGATCGGGCTGGATTCGCTGCCCGGGTGGCTGTGAGCGGCAGGTCGAACCGTCCGATCGGCTCTCCGGACGCCGCGAATGCCTGACGGCGCGCCGGAAACAAATCCCGGCCGAAAGCGTTCGAGACGTAAGCGCCGGCGGTGCCGGCATCACGATTGTGTAACCGCCTCGCCTTTGCCGTGTTTGCTGGTATCCTTGCGAGTCGGTGCCGGGTGACCCCGGCCGCAGCCGGAAAGGCCGATGACCGAAGCGCCCGAGAAGCCGCGGATTTCCAGACACCTCACGCAGACGCGGCTGACGACGCGCGCCACCATGGTGCTCGAACGGCTGTGGCCGCTGGTCCTGCCGCTGCTCGTCACGCTCAGCCTGTTCGCCAGCCTGTCCTGGTTCGGCCTGTTCCGGATGATGCCCGACTGGGCGCGCTTCGGCGTGCTGGCGGCGTTCGCCGCGGCCGCTATCGGCTCGCTCATCCTGCTGCGCCGCTATCGCGCCCCGACGGCCGCGGAGATCGACCGGCGCATCGAGGCGGCCAACGCGCTCGTGCATACGCCCTTGCGGGCGCAGACCGACAAGCCGACCGGCCGCCAGGACGGTTTCGCCGATGCGCTGTGGCGCGAGCACCAGCGGCGCATGGCGGTCAGGCTCGACGGCGTCGGCAGCGACCTGCCGCGCACCGGCGTTCCGCAGCGCGACCCCTGGGGTTTCCGCGCCGCGGCGGCGCTGCTTCTGGTGACGGCCTTCGCGTTCTCCTTCGGCCCGCGCGGCGGCTCTGTGGACGACGCCTTCCGCGCTGTCGCCTTCGCCGAAACCATCCCGCCGCGCATCGATGCCTGGGTGACGCCTCCCGCCTATACCGGCAGGGCGCCGATCTTCCTGAGCGCCGCCAACAATGCCGAGACCCCGGTCTTCACCGTGCCCGAGAACAGCGACGTGACGCTGCGGGTCACCGGCGGATCGGGGGCGGAGGCGCTGTTCTTCGCCGATGCCGCCGGTACGCAGCGAGAGATCAAGCCGTCCGGCACCGAGACCGGTGGCGAAGCGGCCGCACCCGCACCGGCGGCCGTGCCGTCCGTCGCTGGAGCATCCGCGGCGCGCCAGTTCACCGGCAAGCTGACCGCCGATGGCGTGCTGTCGCTGCAATCCGACGGGCGCGAGCTCGACAACTGGGCTTTCGCGGTGACGCCCGACAAGCCGCCGGTCATCCGTTTCTCGGGCGAGCCGAGACGTGCGGTGAACGGCGCCTTCGAGCTGCATTACGAGGTCGAGGACGATTACGGCGCGGCTTCCGCCAAGGCCGACTTCGCGCTGGAGGAGGCACCCGCCCCGGATGCCCGTCCGCTCTATAATGCGCCGGAGATGCCGCTCACGGTACCGCGGCGCGGCAGCCCGGACGTCGCCCAGAAGGCGACGCGCGACCTTACCGAACATGTCTGGGCGGGCAGCCGCATCAAGCTGGCGCTGTCGGCGGTGGACGACGCCGGCCAGGAGGCGAAGACGGAGACCAAGACCATCGTCCTGCCGGAGCGGCCCTTCACCAATCCGCTCGCCAGGGCCGTCGTCGAGCTGCGCAAGATCTTCTCGCTCGACGCCAACCAGAAGCAGCATGTCCTCGACCTGATCGACGCGGTCACGCTGCGGCCCGAGGACACCTTTGACAATCCGTCGCACTATCTCGGTCTGATGGCCGGCCGCACCAGCCTCAAGCTGGCGCAGACCGACGAGGTGCTGCGCGAAGTCGCCGACTATTTCTGGAACATGGCGCTGCAGATCGAGGACGGCGACCTGTCCAATGCCGAGAAGCGACTGCGCCAGGCCCAGGAGGCGCTGAAGCAGGCGCTGCGCGACGGCGCCAGCGACGAGGAGATCGACCGGCTGATGAAGGAACTGCGGCAGGCGATGAACGAGTTCCTGCGCGAGTTCGCCGAGCGGGCCGCGCGCGATCCGAACATGGCCATGCAGCAGCCGCAGCCCGGCCAGGAACTCAGCCAGCGCGATCTCGAGCGCATGATGGATCAGATCGAGAATCTTGCGAAATCCGGCAACCGCCAGCAGGCGGAGGAACTGCTTTCGCAACTGCAGGACATGATGAACAATTTGCAGGCGGGCCGCCAGCAGCAGCAGGGTGAAAGCGGCCAGCAGAGCGAGATGCGCGAGCAGATGAACAAACTCGGCGAGATCATGCGGCGCCAGCAGGAGATGATGAACGAGACCTTCCGCATGGACCAGCAGCAGCGCGGCCAGCAGCAGCGCGGGCAGGAGCGCGGCGAGCAGTTCGGCGAAGAGCAGGGCGACCAGCGTGGCCAGCAGCAAGGCCAGGGCATGACGCCCGAGGAATTCGCCGATGCCATGCGGCAGCTCCAGCAGGGCCAGGGGCAGCTGCAGGGCGATCTCGAATCGCTGATGAAGGGGCTTGAGGGCATGGGCATCCAGCCGGGCCAGGGCTTCGGCGAGGCCGGCGAGGCGATGGGGCAGGCCGAGGGCGCGCTGGGCCAGTCCGACGGCGGCCGCGCCGTCGGCGAGCAGGGCCGGGCGCTGGAGGCGCTGCGCCGCGGCGCACAGGACATGATGCAGCAGATGCAGCAGGCCATGGAAGGCGACCAGGGCGGCGGCCAGGAAGGCGGGCGCCAGCAGAACGCCGACCGCGACCCGCTCGGCCGGCCGCGCGCCACCACCGGCCCGGATTTCGGCAATTCGGTGAAGGTTCCCGACGAGATCGACGTGCAGCGGGCCCGCCAGATCCTCGATGCGATCCGCAAGCGGCTCGGCAACGCACTCAGCCCCGAGCTGGAGCGCAGCTATCTCGAGCGGCTGCTCAAGCTGCAGTAGGCTTCGAGAAGGCTTCGAGGGTGTTTGGCGCTCCTCCAGGGCGCGCCGGCTTTACACTCCGACCCCGCTGCGGAACGCCTCGCGGATAGCCTCCGCCATGCCGTCGATCGTCGCACCCGTCGCACTCGGCTTGCGGCGCAGCACGACGCGGGCGGCGTCGATGGGCGGGAACCCTTCGGCGGCCGTGAGTTCGCGGCAGCCCTCCGGAATGTTGCTGCGCGACAGCGGCGCCACCGCCAGGCCGGCGGTCGCGGCGAGCTTCAGCCCGCCGCTGGTGTCGCTCGTATAGGCGATGCGATAGGCGATGCCGCGGCTCTCCAGCGACTTCGCCACGAAGGTCTGGCACCAGGCCGAGTTCTGGTAGAAGGCAACCGGCAGCGGGACCTCCTCGTGGCGCGGATTCAGCGTCGAGGTGACCCACACCGTGGGATCAGCCATCAGGATCTCGCCGTCGGAGAAATCGTCCCACTCGAACACCACCGCAAGGTCCAGTTCGCCCGCCTCCAATGCCGCGTTCTGGGTGGCCGAATGGGCGAAGCGGACGGTGATCTCGACGCGCGGATGCCGCTTGGCGAACTCGCCCAGCGCATGCGCCACAACCGTGAAGCCGTATTCCTCGGGTATGCCGATGCGGACCGGGCCGTCGAGCGGCGCCGTGCGCAGCGACAGCGCCGTCTCGTCCAGCAGCGAGACGATGCGGCGGGCATTGCCGATGAGCGATTCGCCGCGGCGGGTCAGCTTGACGCCGCGGGAGCCGCGCTCGAACAGCACGTCGCCGACCATGCCCTCGAGCTTGCGGATCTGCATTGAGACGGCGGACTGGGTGCGCCCCATCCTGTCGGCGGCGCGGGTGACGTTGCCGGTCTCGGCGACCGCGACGAAGCTGCGCAACAGATCGCTGTCGAGATTCACAGGCCTTCCTCACCATAAGCGCTGCTGATGGCAGGCATCATTCCTATTCGTTTCCTGCATGTCAATTCGAACTGATAAGGTGACTGCGCAAACTCCGGACAGCCGTCGGCCTGTCCGACGTACGGTCCTCACTCGGCCCGCGATCGTTACGGTCGCGGGTTCTTTTTTGTTGCGCCGGCCGTCTTCACTGCGCCACATCGACTTCTTACGTGCAGGCGGGCGGATCAACCGCCGACCGGAGTTCAGCGTGCAGGCCAGAAGAACCAAAAAGCGTGCCCTCCTCGTCGTCAACCCGCGCGCCCGCCGCGGCACCGGCACGATCGCGGCAGCGGTCAAGCTGCTGGAAGAATCGGGGCTGGACGTCGACGAGGTGAAGGTCGGCGAGGGCGAAACCATTGCCGACGTCATCCGACGCGCCGCCGACGGAGTCGATCTGGTGATCGTCGGCGGCGGCGACGGGACGCTGAACGCCGCCGCGCCGGCCCTTGTCGAGACCGGGCTGCCGCTCGGCGTGCTGCCGCTCGGCACGGCCAACGACTTCGCCCGCACCCTTTCCATACCGCCCGACCTGGCCAAGGCTGCCGAGATCATAGCGACCGGGCGGCTGCGCGATTTCGATCTCGGCGAGGTCAACGGCCACCTGTTCTTCAACGTGGCCAGCATCGGCTTCAGCGCCGAGCTCGCCGCCGAACTCACCGAAAAGGCCAAGAAGCGCTGGGGGGTGGTTGGTTATGCGATCGTCGCCGCGCGGATCCTGCTGCGCTCGCGATTGTTCACCGCCCATGTCGACCATGACGGCACCACCGAGCGCATCCGCACCATGCAGATCTCGGTGGGCAACGGCCGTCATTACGGCGGTGGCATGACGGTGGAGGAGACCGCCACAGCCGAGGACGGCAAGCTCGACCTCTACAGCCTCGAGGTGGACCACTGGTGGCGGCTGCTGGCGCTGCTGCCCAGCCTGCGCAAGGGCACGCAGGGCAAGTGGGACGATGTGCGCGCTTTCCAGACCACGGAGGTGACGATCCGCACCAGCCGGCCGCGGCCGGTCAATACGGACGGGGAGCTGTCCGCCTACACGCCGGCGCATTTTCGCATTCTGACGAAGGCGATCCGGGTGTTCGCGCCACCGCCCGAGGCGCTGGCGAAGCCCGCGCCTTAGCAAACAGTCCTCAGGCGTCGCCCTTGACCACGCCGACGAAGGGCAGTTCGCGGAAGGCGTGCGCGACGTCCATGCCGTAGCCGACGACGAAATAATCGGGGCAGTCGAAGCCGACATAGTCGGCGTTGAGCGTGGTCTGCCGGCGCATGCGCTTGTCGAGCAGCACGGCGATGGAGCAGCTCCTGGCGCCGCGCGACAGCATCAGCTCGCGGGTGAAGCGCAGCGTCTTGCCCGATTCGAGGATGTCGTCGATCAAAAGCACATCGCGGCCCTTCACCTCGTTGTCGATGTCGCGCAGCACCTTGACCTCGCCGCTGGTGGTGCCGGCGCCGTAGCTGGAGATGAAGATGAACTCGACCTCGGGCGACAGGCCGACATCGTGCATGGCGCGGATCAGGTCGGCCGCGAAGACGAACGATCCCTTCAGGATCGAGATGACCAGGAGGTCGTGATAGTCGTGCTCGGCGATCTCCTTGGCGAGCTCCAGGTTGCGACGGGCGATCGCCGAGGCGCTGAACAGCACCTCGATCTCCTTGTTGCGAACCACCGGCATAGGCTGATCCTCACTCGGCAAAAGTCACGGACACGGATTTCACCCCGTTTCTAGGCACGTCGAGCCGGCTCGAAAAGGCAAAACGCTCGCCCGGGCCGAGGCTGCGCGACACTGTCCCCAGCTTGTAGCGTGTGACCGTCCCGTCAAGCCCCGCCACGCGGATTTCCAGGGGCGGCAGCTCCGCCCGCGCCGCGCCGTCATTGCCGGCCTCGCCGTCGACGCGCAGCAGCGGTCTTGGGCCCGACAGGTCGACGCGCGAGACGACGCCGGACAAGGTCAGGGCGGCGGGTTGCGCGCCCGCGTCCCGCGGATGCAGCAGCGCATGGCCGCCGGAGACCCAGAAGGCCAGCGCCACGACCATCAGCCCCGCCGTCCAGAAGACGGTCCCGCCCGGCTTGGTGAACGGAGCCGCGGCCGGCGTTCCCGCCGCCAGGAACGCCAGGCCGTCGCGTGCGGCGCTCGGCAGCGCGGCCGATGAGGTCGCGGCAATGGCGACCGTCTCGAACTCGGCCTGCACGACGTCGGAGCCGGCAAGCGGAAGGGATTGGCCCGCGCCGTTCCGGCGCGCAGCCATGATTTCGCCGGAAACCGGGCGTGCGGTGCGCCACTCGGCCATGCGCTTCTCCTCTCTGCCGCCGGGGCGAACGGAGTTGGTCGCAGCCATATCACCGCTTCTGGCTTAACCGCCGGTTAACCATGCAGGCGGATGGTCGATTCGAACGAAAAGGCCCGCGGGCGGGCCGGGGAAAGCACGAGTTTCAGCCTTGATCCGCTTCGAAAATGTCGGCTTGCGCTACGGGATGGGCCCGGAGATCCTGCGGGACATCTCCTTCCAGATCCCGCCGAGCTCGTTCCAGTTCCTGAGCGGGCCGTCGGGTGCCGGCAAGACCACCTTGCTGCGGCTGCTGTTCATGTCGCTGAAGCCGACGCGCGGGCTGATCAATGTCTTCGGCAAGGATCGCTCACGCATCACCCGGCAGGAACTGCCGCTGATGCGCCGGCGCATCGGCATCGTCTTCCAGGATTTCCGCCTGCTCGACCACATGACCACCTACGAGAACGTCGCGCTGCCGCTGCGCGTGCGCGGACGCGAGGAGGCGAGCTATCGCGCCGACGTGTCGGAACTGCTGAAATGGGTCGGGCTGGGCGAGCGCATGCATGTGCTGCCGCCGGTGCTGTCGGGCGGCGAGAAGCAGCGCGCGGCGATCGCCCGGGCGCTGATCGAGCAGCCGGAAATCCTGCTCGCCGACGAGCCGACCGGCAATGTCGATCCGCCATTGGCGCGCCGTTTGCTCAGGCTGTTCATCGAGCTCAACCGGCTCGGCACCGCGGTCGTCATCGCCACGCATGACCTTGCCCTGATGGACCAGGTCGACGCCCGCCGCATGATCCTCTCCGGCGGGAGGCTCGATATCTATGATTGACATGCCGGTGGAGGTCACGGCGGAGACGCCTCAAGCCACGACGGCGGGACGCGGGCGGACACGCCGCGCGCCGGCGCCGATCGTGCCGGCCACCGGCGTCGCCGGCCGCGCGCTGGTGCTGGTGATCGCCATCATGACCTTCCTGTCCTGCCTGACGCTGGGGGCGGTCACGCTGGTGCGCGATACCGCGGCGGTGTGGCAGAACCAGATCGCCCGCGAGGCGACGATCCAGATCAAGCCGTCGGACGGGCTGGACATGGAGGGCGCGCTCGCGGAGGCGGCGCGTCTGGCCGGCCAGGCGCGCGGCGTGACCGGCGCGCGCATCGTCGACCGTGCCGCCACCGCACGGCTGCTGGAGCCGTGGCTGGGTTCCGGGCTGAATCTGGACGAGCTGCCGGTGCCGCGCCTCGTGGTGGTGACGGTAGACCGCACGAACCCGCCCGATTTCGCAGCCTTGCGGGCGGAACTCGCCGCGAAGTTACCGTCGAGTTCGCTCGACGATCACCGCACCTGGGTCGACCGGCTGGTGGCGATGGCACGCACGACGGTGATGCTCGGGGCTGCCGTGCTGGTGCTGATGCTGTCGGCGACGGTGCTGACGGTGGTGTTCGCCACGCGCGGCGCGATGGCCGGCAACGGGCACATTATCGAGGTGCTGCATTTCGTCGGCGCCGAGGCGAAATTCATCGCGGCGGAGTTCCGCCGCCATTTCCTGCTCACCGGCATGAAGGGCGCGGCGGCGGGCGGCATTGCCGCCATCGTGGTGTTCATCGGCTTCTCGTTCTGGTCCAGCCGCAACCTGGCGACGCCAGAAGGCGACCAGGCGGCCGCGCTGTTCGGCAATTTCGCCATAGGTGCGGCCGGCTATGCCGGCGTGGCGCTGATCGTGCTGGTGATCGGAGCGCTGACGGCGGCCACGTCGCACGTCACCGTCGTCGCCTATCTGAACGACCTCGAGATCCGGCAGCCGGACGGATGACGCGCGGAACGCACCCGCGATGCGCGCAACGCTGTCATTCCGCGCGAATCGGAGCTATCCATTGATGATGCTGGAAGCGATTTCCACTGATTCCCGCAGGCGCCATGGCCGCGGGCGCGGAGCCGGCTCCCTGTTGCGCCTGGCGGCGTCGGCGACGGTGGGCGTCGCCGTGCTTTTCCTCTGCGGCTTCGGCCTGTTCGCGCAGCATGTTAGCATGCTGTCGACGCCGAAGGACGTGGCGCCGGCCGATGCGATCATCGTGCTCACCGGCGGCCAGGCGCGGCTCGACACGGCACTCGGCCTGCTGCAATCGGGCAAGGGCAAGCGGCTGCTGATCAGCGGCGTGCATCCGGCGGCGAGCCGCGAATCGCTGCGCGCGGCGACCGGAGGCGACCGCGGACTGTTCTCCTGCTGCGTGGACATCGACCATGCCGCGCTCGACACGATCGGCAACGCCGAGGAAAGCGCCAAATGGATGGAGAACCACGCCTACGGCCGGGTGATCCTCGTCACCAACAACTATCACATGCCGCGCAGCCTGCTGGAGATGGAGCGGCTCGTCGACGGCGCCGAGCTGGAGCCCTATCCGGTGGTGACGAGCCGCCTGAACGGCGGCCAGTGGCTGACCAAGCCGGCGGCGCTGCGGGTGATGTTCACGGAATACACGAAATACGTCGCGGCCCTTGCGCGAACCGCCCTGCCGGCCAATGCGATGGCGCATGACGAGATTCACACCGCCACCATCCCGACGCCGGTGCCGGCGCCGCGCTGAACCGGCCGCACGTCGTCACACGCCCGGCCTCGTCTGGCCGCGGCGCCGTTGTGCAACGGCGGGTCGCTGATGTAGGAACGCGGAAACTCCGCAGGACCCTCGGCCCTTCATGCTCGTCATCCGATCGCTGCTGTTCAACGCCGTCTTCTATGTGAACCTGATCGCCCAGATGATCCTGTGGGCGCCGCTGTTCTTCCTGATGCCGCGCAAGCAGGCGTGGTTCGTGCCGAAATTCTGGGCGCGTTCCAGCCTGTGGCTGCACCACAGGCTGGCCGGGACGAAGAATGAGATTACCGGCCTCGAGAACCTGCCGGACGGCTCCTTCATCCTGGCGCCGAAGCACCAGTCGTTCTGGGACGCGATCGCCTTCTTTCCCTGCCTTCGCGACCCGCTCTACATCCTCAAGCGCGAGCTCACCTGGATACCGTTCTTCGGCTGGTACATCCTCAAGATGCGGCTGATCCCGGTCGACCGCGGCAGCCGCTCGCGGGCGCTGAAGAAGGTCGTGGCCGACACCAGGCGGGAGATGGCGGAAGACCGCCAGCTCATCATCTATCCGGAGGGCACAAGGCGTGCGCCCGGCGACGAGCCGCTCTACAAATACGGCATCGTCGAACTCTACGCACAACTCGGCATGCCGGTCGTGCCGGTCGCCCACGTCGCCGGCCTGTTCTGGCCGCGGCGAAAGTTCCTGCGCTATCCCGGCACCATCAAGGCGCGCTTCCTGCCGCCGATCCCGGCCGGGCTCGACAAGGAGGAATTCATGCGGCGCCTGATCGCCGAGACGGAAGCCGGCTGCGACGCGCTGCTGATCGACGCGGCACGCACGCCCGGCCACCCGCCGCTGCCGCCGACCGCGGTGAAGCGGCTGGCCAAGCTCGGCGTATCGGCGTAGCTGCCCGTCCGGCATGTTTATGCGGCATCGGGCATGATCCGCGATCGGTTGCAGCTTGCTGTTGACGAGCCTGCCTCCGACCGTATAGTCCGCAGCCGTTCAGGCCCTCGGGCTTGGCCCCTGTGGCGGAATTGGTAGACGCGGCAGACTCAAAATCTGTTGCCTTCACGGGCGTGCTGGTTCGATCCCGGCCAGGGGCACCATCCTTCTGACGGAGCGCAGCTCTGACCGCCATGCTCCAGCCGGCCGACAGCTACGATGCCCTCTATCGCGGCTTTCGCTGGTCGATCCCCGAACGCTTCAACATCGGCGTGGCGGTCTCCGACCGCTGGGCGGCGCGGGAGCCGGACCGCGTCGCGCTGCTCGAATTCAGAGGGGAAGGCGAGCCGGGCCTGCTGACCTACGGCGATCTGTCGGCCCGGTCGAACGCACTGGCCGGAGCGATGCGGCGGCAGGGGGTAGGACGGGGCGACCGCGTCGCGCTGCTCCTGCCGCAATCGTTCGAAACGGCGATCGCGCATGTCGCGATCTATAAGCTCGGTGCGATCGCGGTGCCGCTGGCGCTGCTGTTCGGCGTCGAGGCGCTCGAATACCGGCTGCAGACGGCAGGCGTGAAGGCGGTGGTCACCAACCACGCCGGCAATGCCAAGCTGGGTGCCATCCGCGGCCGGCTGCCGGACCTGGAACTGGTCGTGTCGATCGACGGCGAGGGCGGCGGCGCGCTCGGCTTCCACCGGCTGGTCGCGGACCATCCAGCCGTGTTCGATGCCGTGGACACCGGTCCGGACGACCCGGCGATGATGATCTTCACCTCCGGAACGACCGGACCGCCCAAGGGCGCGCTGCACGGCCACCGGGTGCTGCTCGGGCATCTGCCGGGCGTGCAGTTCCATCACGAATTCCTGCCGCAGCCGGGCGACCGCCTGTGGACGCCGGCCGACTGGGCCTGGGCGGGCGGCCTGCTTAACGTGCTGTTGCCCGGCCTCTATTTCGGCGTGCCGGTGGTGTCGGGCCGCTTCGAGAAGTTCGACCCGGAGGCGGCGCTCGGCCTGGTCGAGAAGATGGGCGTGCGCAACGCCTTCATCCCGCCCACGGCGCTGAGAATGCTGAAGTCGGTCTCCGGCATCCGCAAGCGCTTCCGCCTCGACCTGCGCACCGTCGGGTCGGCCGGCGAGGCGCTGGGGCGCGAGACCTACGAATGGGCGCGCGACGAATTCGGGCTGACGGTCAACGAGTTCTACGGCCAGACCGAATGCAACATCGTGCTGTCGTCCTGCGCGGCGCTCGGCGTCAGCCGCGGCGGCGCCATCGGCAAGCCGGTGCCCGGCCATGAGGTCGCCGTGATCGACGCCGAGGGGCGTCCCGTGCCGCCCGGCACGGTCGGGCAGATCGCGGTGCGGCGGCCCGATCCGGTGATGTTCATCGGCTACTGGCAGAACGACAAGGCGACCCGCGAAAAGTTCATCGGCGACTGGATGACCACCGGCGACCAGGGCACCGCCGACGGCGACGGCTACGTCCAGTTCTTCGGCCGCGACGACGACGTCATCACCTCGGCCGGCTTCCGCATCGGCCCCGGCGAGATCGAGGACTGCCTGACCGGCCACCCGGCCATCGCGCTGGCGGCCGCCGTCGGCAAGCCCGACCCACTGCGCACCGAGATCGTCAAGGCCTATGTCGTGCTGCGCGACGGGTTTTCGCCGAGCGAGGCGCTTGCCGCGGAAATCCGCGACTGGGTGCGGGTGCGACTGTCGGCGCACGAATATCCGCGCGAGGTCGAGTTCGTCGATTCGATGCCGCTGACCACGACGGGAAAGGTCATCCGCCGGATTTTTCGCGACCGGGCGCGGCGGGAGATTGAGGGTTGAAACAAGAGGATTAAGGCGAAACCGTTTCGTGCGGCTTGGGGAACTGGGCGAAACCAAAGAAGTATATCGACTAGCTCGCGCGTGCTGGACAGGAAGCGAAGCCACCAACTTCGGTAACTCCGCGATATGATCGTGGAATTCAACTTGCTGGATCGCGAATGATCGAGAACTACGCCATCGTTGTTTTCTGGTCCGAGCCCGACCACGCATGGATCGCCGATGCGCCGGATCTAAAGTCCTGTTCCGCGCATGGTGCCACGCCTGAAGAGGCGATCTCGGAGTTGAACATAGCAATGGCCGCCTGGTCGATGCGGCGCGGGCGCACGGTCATGCTTTACCGGAAGCGCGGTTTAGACAATCGCTTCCTGCGGCGGAATAGACCCCTGTTGCGGGTGTAGTGCATATCGCAGGCGTGACACACCCGATCCGGTTGTTCGTCACCGCCTGAGCAGCCCCTTCAGACGGTTGCGCAGGATGCGCGCCATGTTGCGCGTCTCGCGATGCAGGTGGAGCTGCGAGGCGGCCTGGCGCACCAGCCGGTCGGCGGTGGGCACCATGCCGATGACGACCGTGCCCATCTTGCGGCGCTCGCTCCACAGCCGGCTCATCACCGGATGGTCGGGCACGGCGCAGGAATCGGTGGCCTCGATGTTGGGGTCGTCGAGATGCTGCTTGGTCACCTCGATCATCAGCAGCGTGCCGGGCGAGAACGCCGCATGGGCCTCGTCATAGGCGGTCTTCCAGGTATAGGCCATGCCGGCCTCGACGAAGACGATCAGCGCCGCGATCGGCTCGCCGTCGAGGGTGAGCAGATGGACGCGGCACATGTCCTGCTCGGCGAGGCGGTGGACCGCCTCGCGGGCGAAGGCGGCGCGGAAGCGGTCGATCGCCATGGCGGTGCGCTGCCGGCCCTTCCAGCCCGATGCCTCCAGGGTGAGGAAGGCCTCCAGCCCGTTGCGCACATCCTCCTCGGCGCGGGCCACGACGTGTTCCAGCCGGCCCTTGTCGGCCAGCCGGCGCTTCATCCGCCGGAACTCGCGATAGTGATGCGGGCGCAGCGCCTGCTTCAGGTAGGCGTCGCCTTCGAGGTCGCTCTGCAGGAAGGGCCGCTTCAGATAGGCGGTGGTCTCGATCGGCAGGCCGCGAGCGTCGGCGACGGCCGTCAGCAGCGACGCGACCGGGCCGTCGAGCCGCATCTCCGGCAGGACCAGGACCTTGGGCAGCTTCAGATGCGGGCGCGACAGCATGTCGAAGAAGTCGCCGACCACGCCGGCCGGGTCGTCGCGGTCGAGCAGCGGCGTGCCCAGCGGGCCGAACGGGCTCGACCAGCTGCGCATGACCGTCACGCCGAGCGGCACCGGCGGACGCTCGATCGAAAAGGGCACGAGCAGGCGCAGGCGCGACCTCTCCTCGCCGCCGTCGCGGATGACGGCAAGCCGCACCTCGCGGTCCTCGAGGCGCGGCATGGCCGGCGCCAGGAAGCGCGGGTTGAAGAAGACGTTCGGCTCGATCGTGCGCACGCACAGATGGTCGAGTTCCTCGACCAGGCCGAAGCCGGCGGAAGCCGGGTAGATGCTGAGGCGGCGCAGCCGCTGCGGATTTTCGATGCGCTCCTCATGCGACGGCCGCTCGGCGGCGGTACCGCCCAGGCCGGCGAGCCCGGAGATCATCGCCCCCGCCGGACCGCCGCTTATCTCCTCGATCAGTGGCTGGGCGACCATCACGGGTTCCTTCCGGCGGAAAGCGGCACCGCGAAGATCACCATGGCGATCCCGAGCTTGCGCCATGCGGTGAAGGACAGCGCCGCCGCCTCGAAGCTCATCGATATGGCCGTGGCGAAGGCCGCGCCCCACAGGCCGAACAGCGGGATCAGCACGACGCTCAGCGCGACGTTCAGCGCCAGCGTCAGCGCGTAGACGAGGGCGCAGACGTTCTGGTTGCCGCTCATGGTGAGCAGGCTCTCGCACGGGCCCACCGCGGCGCGCGCCACCACGCCGATGACCAGCGGGAACAGCAGCGGATAGCCGGCGGCGAAGCCCGGCCCGAACAGCGCCAGCATCGGCTCGCCGAGCAGCAGCACGACGCCGGCCATCACCAGCGACGGCCAGAAGGTCCACGCCACCGTCTCGCGGGCGAAGCCGGCCAGCCGATCGCTGTCGCCATGGGTGAACTGGGCATAACGCTGGGCGACCCCCGCCTTCACCGCGAAATAGACGAAATGGACGAGCGCCAGCGTCTTGACCGTGGCGAAATAGACCGCGACGTCTTCAGGCTGCATGAACATGCCGACCATCAGCACGTCGGCATTGGTGAGGATGAAGAAGAAGCTCTCCACCAGGAAGATCGGCAGCGACACCGCGATCCAGCTTTTCAGGTGGATGCTGCGCGGGCCGGCAGGCAGCCGCCGGTCGACATTGGCGGTGGTGCCGATGAGCTGAACGACCGTGGTGGCGTAGGTCGCCAGGATCGCCGCCCAGATCGCCACCTCGGCGGAGCCGGGATAGCCGAGAAGCAGCGCGCCGGCCATGAACACCAGGATCAGCACAGGGCGCGTGATGTAGGTCGGCGCCAGCGCCGAGATGACCCAGGAATGCGCCCGCGCCATGCCCTGCAGCAGGTCGGACAGCGCGATCATCGGCAGGCAGAACAGGCCGAGGATGAAGGGCAATACGTAATAGGATTCGATCCGTCCGGCCGACAGCCGGAGCACCAGCATGGCGGCGAGCGCGATGGCGGTGGAGGCGAAAAGCACGAACAGCCGGCTGGTCAGCAGCACGCCGCGCAGCTCGGCCAGCATGCCCTTCTCGCGGTATTCCGGGATGAAGCGGATCACCGAGGTGTGGAAGCCGAAGCAGGAGATGTTGCCGGCGATCACCATGGTGGTCCAGACCAGCACGAAGATGCCGTATTCGAAGCTGCCCATCCAGCGGGCGAGCAGCACCTGGCTGAGGAAGGCGATCGTCGCGCTGAAGACGCGGATGCCGAAGGCGATCAGCGACATGCGGCCGGCGGCGCCGCGCTCGCCGGGTGCCAGCACCACGGCGTCGATCCGGTCGACGAGCGGCCGCAGCCTGAGAGCGAGGCGCTCGGGCAGAAGCCTTTCGGCCGTCGTTGCCGCGGAAAAGCGCACGCGTTACTCTCCGAATTCCGCCGGTATCAGGACGGTCTAGCCCCGACACGTTAAGAAACGGTTGGGTGGAGGCCTGCTGGAAGGCTCTGCAACCATGATCGAGCGTGTCGAACGCGACAGGATGCTGAAGGCGCATTCGATCGGGCCGAGGATGATCGCCTATCTGGAGGAGATCGGCATCGAGCGGCTTTCCGACCTCAAGGGCGCCGACACGCACGAGATCGCCATGCGCATCGACATCGCGCTCGGGCGAAGGCACATGAACCGGCTGGGCGTGGCGGCGTTGCGGAACCTGATCGAGCTGGCCGAGCGGAAGGGTTGAGCGTCGCGCTGACGGTGCGAGGCTTCGCTCTCAGCCAAATGCTGCGCGGCAGGCCCCGTCCGACAGGCAGCCCCGTCCGGCTAGGCAGCCGTCAGGCAAACGCCCCGTGGCAGTGCTTGAACTTCTTGCCGGAGCCGCACGGGCAGGGCTCGTTGCGGCCGACCTTGCCCCAGGTCGAGGGCTGCGAGGGATCGCGCTCCTCGGGCGCCACGGTGCGGTCGACCGACACGCGGGTCAGCACCGCCGCATCGCCAAAACTGTCCTCGTTGAAGTCGTCCTCGCCGGTGGTGGCGTCGATGTGCTGGCCGAAGACCCGCGGCGCTTCCGGCGGCGGCGCCTCGGCGGCCTCTCGCACGATCTCGACGCGCATCAGCTGCGCGGTCACCGCCTGGCGCAGATTGCCGAGCAGGGCCTGGAAGAGCTCGAAGCTCTCGGACTTGTACTCGTTGAGCGGATCGCGCTGGGCGTAGCCGCGGAAGCCGACGACCGAGCGCAGATGGTCGAGATTGACCAGGTGCTCGCGCCATAGCCGATCAAGGGTCTGCAGCACCACCGAGCGCTCGACATAGGCCATGACCTCCGGGCCGAAACGCTCGGCGCGCTGCTCGGCGGCGTCGTTGGCGGCCTTGGTGACCCGCTCGCGGATCTGTTCCTCGTCGATGCCCTCTTCCTTGACCCATTCCTCGACCGGCAAGTCGAGGTTGAGGAATTCGCGGCAGCCGTCCTTCAGGCCGGCGGCGTCCCACTGCTCGGCATAGGCGGTCTCGGGAATGCAGCGCGCGACGAGGTCGTCGATCACGTCCTGGCGCATCTCGGCGACGGTCTCGCCCAGGCTGTCGCCGTCCATCAGGGCAAGGCGCTGCTCGAACACGACCTTGCGCTGGTCGTTCATCACGTCGTCGTATTTCAGCAGGTTCTTGCGGATGTCGAAGTTGCGGGCCTCGACCTTCTTCTGCGCCTTCTCCAGCGCCTTGTTGATCCAGGGGTGGATGATCGCCTCGTCCTCCTTGAGGCCGAGCTTCTGCAGCATGCCGTCCATCCGGTCGGAGCCGAAGATGCGCATCAGGTCGTCCTGGAGCGACAGGTAGAATTTCGAGCGGCCGGGATCGCCCTGGCGACCCGAGCGGCCGCGCAGCTGGTTGTCGATGCGGCGCGATTCATGGCGCTCGGTGGCGAGCACGTAGAGACCGCCGGCGGCGATCGCCTTATCCTTCAGCCGTTCGATGTCGGCGCGGATCGCCGCCTCGCGCGCGTCGCGCTCCGGGCCCGGCTCGACGTCGGCGAGCTCCTGCGCGATGCGCATGTCGGCATTGCCGCCGAGCTGGATGTCGGTGCCGCGCCCGGCCATGTTTGTTGCAATGGTGATGGCGCCCGGGCGGCCGGCCTGGGCGACGATGCCGGCCTCCTGCTCGTGGTAGCGGGCATTCAGCACCTGGAAGTCCTTGACGCCTTCCACGCGCAGCCGCTCGGCGAGCTGCTCGGACTTTTCGATCGAGGTGGTGCCGACCAGGATCGGCTGGCCTTTCTCGGCGGCCTCGCGGATGTCGCGGATGATCGCCTTGTACTTCTCCTCGACGGTCCGGTAGACCTCGTCGTCCTCGTCCTTGCGCAGCACCGGCTTGTTGGTCGGCACCTCGGTGACTTCGAGGCCGTAGATGTTGCCGAACTCCTCGGCTTCCGTCGCCGCCGTGCCGGTCATGCCGGCCAGCTTCTTGTACATGCGGAAATAGTTCTGGAAGGTGACGGAGGCCAGCGTCTGGTTCTCCGGCTGGATCTGGACGTGTTCCTTGGCTTCGAGCGCCTGGTGCAGCCCTTCCGAATAGCGGCGGCCGGGCATCATGCGGCCGGTGAACTCGTCGATGATGACGATCTCGCCGTTGCGGACGATGTAGTCCTTGTCGCGCTGGAACAGCCGGTGCGCCTTCAGCGCATTGTTGACGTGATGGACCATGGCGACGTTCTCGACGTCGTAGAGCGACTCGCCCTTGAGCAGGTCGTTGGCCTTGAGCAGGTTTTCCACCCTCTCGGTGCCGGCTTCGGTGAAGATCGCGGTGCGCTGCTTCTCGTCGATCTCATAGTCCTCGGGCGAGAGCGTGACGATCAGGGCGTCGATGGTGTTGTACATGTCCGAGCGGTCCTCGAGCGGACCGGAGATGATCAGCGGCGTGCGCGCCTCGTCGATCAGGATCGAGTCGACCTCGTCGACGATGGCGAAGTTGTGCCCGCGCTGCACCATCTGCTCGCGCTCATATTTCATGTTGTCGCGCAGATAATCGAAGCCGAGCTCGTTGTTGGTGGCATAGGTGACGTCGCAGGCGTAGGCGGCGTGGCGCTCCTGGTCGGAAAGGCCGTGCACGATGACGCCGGTGGTCAGGCCGAGAAAGCCGTAGACGCGACCCATCCATTCGGAGTCGCGGCGAGCCAGATAGTCGTTGACGGTGACGACATGGACGCCCTTGCCGGCCAGCGCGTTGAGATAGACGGGCAGCGTCGCCACCAGCGTCTTGCCCTCGCCGGTGCGCATCTCGGCGATGCCGCCATTGTGCAGCACCATGCCGCCGACGAGCTGCACGTCGAACGGACGCAGCCCGAGCACGCGGCGGGCCGCCTCGCGGCAGGTGGCGAAGGCCGGGATCAGGAGGTCGTCGAGCGTGGCGCCGTTGGCGATATCCTGGCGGAACTGTTCGGTGCGGGCGCGCAGCGCCTCGTCGGACAGGGCCCGCATTTCGTTCTCCAGGGCGTTTATGGCCTCCACCCGCGGCCTGGTGGCCTTGACGCGACGATCGTTGGAGGAGCCGAAAATCTTACGGGCGAAACCGCCGAGACTGACCATCAATGGCCCTTTCGATATTCATTTTGCCGGGCTTGGCCGGCGGCCCCGCGGCTCGAACCTGAGCGGTCGGCAACGGGATAGGCGCCCGGAAATCGGTCTGGACGCCAGGACGAAGGACAGATAAGAGGGGGCACTTTCGATGTCAACGTGGCGGCAACGCTTGAAGTGGCGGCAATTCCGGCCACATTCCCACCTTAACCGACTTCGCCGCCAAACAGTCTTCCTACCGGAGAGTTGATGATGTTCCGTTTCCGCAGCGCTTTGCTCGCCAGCTTGAGTCTTGCCGCCGCTGTCGCCCTGAACGCTGCCGCGGCGCAAGCCCAGGACAGCAAGCCGGCCGACACGGTCGTTGCCACGATCGCCGGAGAGACAATCACCGAAGCGGACCTCACCCAGGCGATGGCCGATCTCGACCAGCAATTCGCCCGGCTGCCGGAGGAGCAGAAGCGTGCCGCCGCGCTGTCGGCCATCATCGAGATCAAGCTGCTCGCCAACGAGGCCAGGGCGAAGGGTCTCGACAAGTCCGAAGAGTTCCAGCGCCGCATGGCCTTCCTGCAGCAGCGGGCGCTGCACAGCGAGGTGATCGAAAACGAAGTCGCGGGCAAGATCACCGACGAGGACATCCGCAAGCGCTACGACGCCGAGATCGCCGATACGCCGCCCACCAACGAGGTGCATGCCCGTCACATCCTCGTGAAGACCAAGGAGGAGGCGGACGCCATCGTCAAGCAGCTCGACGGCGGCGCCAAGTTCGAGGACATCGCCAAGGAGAAGTCGAGCGATCCCGGCTCGGGCGCCCAGGGCGGCGATCTCGGCTGGTTCGGCGCCGGCCAGATGGTGCCGGAGTTCGAGAAGGCCGCGTTCGCGCTCGAGGTCGGTTCCTACACCAAGGAGCCGGTGCAGTCGCAGTTCGGCTGGCACATCATCAAGCTCGAGGACAAGCGCGCCAAGCAGCCTCCGGCCTTCGACGAGGTGAAGGAGCAGTTCCGCTCGCTCGTGCTGCGCGAAAAATACTTCGCGCTGGTCAAGCAGCTGCGCGAGGCCGGCAAGGTCGACGTGACCGATCCCGACCTCAAGAAGGGCGTCGAGGCAATCGAGAAGTCCGAGCAGTAAGCTGCGGCTGTGCCGTCCGCTAGCGGACGGCGACCGCCTCGATCTCGATCAGGAGCTGCGGCGAAGCCAGGGCCTTGACGAAGAGCAGCGTCGCGGCAGGTGGTGGCGACGGGAGGCTGATGCCTGACGTCATGAACCCTTCGAGATTGCTCTCGTCGGTCAGATAGATGGTGAACTTGGCGACGTCGTCGATGCTCATTCCCGCGTCTGCCAGGACGGAATTCAGGTTCTCCACGGCAATTCGGGCCTGCTCGGCGACCCCTTCGGCGATGCTGCCATCCCGCCGGATCCCCACCTGACCGGAGACGAACAGGATGCGCTGCGGCGACGTCGCCTCAGCGCCCTGGCTGTAGGCGGGCGACGCCGCAACTCCTTCCGGATTGAACTTCCGCAACATTGTCTCCTCCATGGTCTTGGGATTTGGCGATGCTCTGTCCTCAGCAGCGCCTCGATCCGAGTTTGTCGGATTCGGCGAGGCGGGGATAGCCGTGCCTTCGAACAGAACGACGTCATCTTCGGTTGCGTATTGTGCGAAAGCGGAGGCCGGGCTGCCTGACGGGCATTGGCGGCCGCGATGCGGCGTCGTGCGTCACCTCCCGCCATCTTCCGGTGGCCCACTCGGGTCCTGATCGAGTCTGCCGGTCGGGCGTGACAGCGGGTGGCAGGAGCGATGCAACCGCGACGAGGCAAGGTCGTTCACCCAGCATGGTCACACGCACCATCCTGGAAGCGCCTTCGAGGCTCGGACTGTCGACGGGCGGCGTGGCGATGTTGCCCAAGGCGCTGCTCGCCGCCGGATTTGCCGAAAAGATCGGCGCGCGGCTTGGCGGTGAGGTTGTCCCGCCGGATCACGATCCGCGGGTCGATGCCGCCACGGGCGTTCTGAATCTCGCCGGCATCGCCTCCTATACGATCACGCTGGCGGATGCGATCGGTCCGCTGCTGGAGGCCGGCGACATGCCGGTCGTGCTTGGCGGCGACTGCTCGATCCTGCTCGGCTGCCTGCTCGCGGCGCGCCGGCGCGGGCGTTCCGGCTTGCTTTTCCTCGACGGCCATGCGGATTTCTTCCAGCCCGCGGCGGAGCCGAAGGGGGAGGTCGCCTCGATGGAACTGGCGATCGCAGCGGGCCGGCACGATACTGTGCTTGCCAGGCCGGAAGGACGTTCGCCGCTGATCCGCGAGGAGGACGTCGTCGCCTTCGGCCGTCGCGACGAACAGGATTCGGAGGAATCCGGCAGCCAGCGTATCGAGGAAAGCGACGTCCACCTCATCAATCTCGCGCGCATCCGTGACATTGGCATCGCGGCGGCAGCCGACCGGGCGCTGGAGCATCTCGCGCGGCTCGACGGCTTCTGGCTGCACCTTGATGCCGACGTGCTCGACGCCGCCATCATGCCGGCGGTGGACCACATCGTGGAAGGCGGACTCGGCTGGGACGAGCTCGTCCATGCGCTGCGGCGAGCCTTTGCCACCGGGCGGGTCATCGGCATGAACATCACGATCCTCAATCCGACGCTCGACCCGGATGGATCGATCGTCGGCCGTTTCGTCGACACGGTGGCTTCCGGCATGAAGGCCTGATCGCAGCGGCGGCGGATGGGGAACGCCCAACGCTTGCCAAGGCCCGAGGGAGGCTTGCGCAACGGCCTCGCCTGATGCAAACGGTGCGCAACGCTGCAAGCGCTCCGCACCGAGGCCCGATGTCCGCCACCGTCTCCCCGCTCGCTCCGAAAAAATATCCGAAAATGCCGGCCGTCGAAGGCGTGCGCATCGCTACCGCGGAGGCGGGGATAAAGTACAGGGACCGCACGGACCTGCTTGCGATGGTGTTCGAGGCGGGCACCACGGCGGCGGGCGTGTTCACCCGCTCGAAATGCCCCTCGGCACCGGTCGACTTCTGCCGGCAGAACCTTGCCGGCGGCAAGGCGCGGATGCTGGTGGTCAATTCCGGCAACGCCAATGCCTTCACCGGAAAGAAGGGCCGCGAGACGACGCGGATGACCGCCGACGCCGCAGCCAGGGCCGTCGGCGGCGCCACCGGCGAGGTGTTCCTTGCGTCGACCGGCGTCATCGGCGAGCCGCTGGATGCCGGGCGCTTCTCGCATCTGCTGGCCGGCATGGCGAAGGGGGCGGCGCCCGGCCGCTGGCTCGACGCCGCCAGGGCGATCATGACGACCGACACCTATCCGAAGGTGGCGACCGCCATCGTCAGGCTGGGCGACGCCGAGGTCACCATTAACGGCATTGCCAAGGGCGCCGGCATGATCGCACCCGACATGGCGACGATGCTGTCCTTCATCGCAACCGACGCACCGATCGCCGCCCCGGCGCTGCAGGCGCTGCTCGCCAGGGGCGTGGGATCGACCTTCAATGCCGTGACGGTCGACAGCGATACCTCGACCAGCGACACGCTGATGCTGTTCGCCACGGGCGCGGCGGCAAAACGCGGTGCGCCTGCCATCGCCGACGCCGCCGACCCGCGTCTCGGCCAGTTCAAGCGCGCGTTGAACCGCGTCCTGAAGAACCTGGCGCTGCAGGTGGTGCGCGACGGGGAGGGGGCGCGCAAGCAGGTCGAGGTGACGGTGACGGGGGCGAAGTCGGCGCGCTCGGCCAAGCGCATCGCGCTGTCGATCGCCAATTCGCCGCTGGTCAAGACGGCGGTCGCCGGCGAGGACGCCAATTGGGGGCGCGTCGTCATGGCCGTCGGCAAGGCCGGCGAGCCGGCCGACCGCGACCGGCTGGCGATCTGGTTCGGCGACAACCGGCTGGCCGTCGACGGCGAGCGCGATTCCTCCTATTCGGAGGCGGAGACCTCCGCCTACATGAAGCGGGACGAGATCGCCATCCGCGTCGATCTCGGGCTCGGCCGCGGCAAGGCTACGGTGTGGACCTGCGACCTCACCAAGGAATATGTCGCCATCAACGGCGATTATCGAAGCTGACGCCGTTGTCCGTCTTCGCCATGCCAGAACTCACCACGGTCCGGCGCTTCGAGGCGGCGGGGTTCCGGGCCTGGCCGGCGGGGTCGGTCCATTATGACGGGACATGGGCGATCCGCCTGACCCCGGCCCATGCGGGGCGGCGGCTGAACTCCATCAACCCGCTCGACCCGCGCGACGTCTCCGAGATCGGGGCACGGCTGGAGCGGGCGGCGAAGCATTTCGAGGCGGCCGGGCGCACCACCACGATGCGGCTTTCGCCGCTCGCCGCCAAGGCGATCGCCGATCACCTCGACGGTCTTGGCTGGCCGCGTTTCGCCGAATCGGCGGTGATGCGGCTCGACCTCGACGACGCCGTGGTCGAGGCAGCATTGGACCAGATCCCGCTGAAGGATGTCGGCCGCTTCGTTGCGGCGGCCATCTCCGTGCGCGGACAGGATGCGTCGCAGCAGGCGGGATTGGCCGACGTCATCGGCTCGATCGAGCCGGAAGCCGGCCTGTTCGTGCTGGAGCAGGACGGCAGGCCGCTGGCCACCGCCATCTGCGTGCATGACGGTGAGCTGGCGGGACTGTTCGAGGTCGCGACGGCGGCGGTCGAGCGCGGCAGGGGCTACGGCCGCCGGGTCGTGCTGTCGGCGCTGAAATGGGCCCGCATGCGGGGCGCGCGCATCGCCTGGCTGCAGGTGGAGGCCGATAACGAGCCGGCGCTCAAGCTCTACGACACCCTCGGCTTCCGCGAGATCTACCGCTATCACTATCGGCAGCCGCCGGAGGATCGAAGCCTATGACGGTCAAGCCGATCCTGCTGGTTGCGGCCTGCGCGCTGGTGGACGCGGACGGCCGCGTGCTGTTGGCGCAGCGGCCGGAAGGCAAGACGCTGGCCGGCCTGTGGGAGTTCCCGGGCGGCAAGGTGGAGCCCGGCGAAACGCCGGAGGAGACGCTGATCCGCGAATTGCGCGAGGAGATCGGCGTCGAGACCAGGACGGCCTGCCTGGCGCCGCTCACCTTCGCCAGCCATTCCTACGAGAGCTTCCACCTGCTGATGCCGCTGTTCGTCTGCCGGCGCTTTTCGGGCATTCCGATGCCGCTGGAAGGGCAGAGGCTGAAGTGGGTGCGGCCGCAGAAGATGCGCGACTATCCCATGCCACCGGCCGACGAACCGCTGATCCCGTTCCTCATCGACCTGCTCTGAGCCGTCGATTAACGAAAATTTCAATCGAATATGATCGAAATGCCTTCGGAATCGGGCGAGATTCCGCGGCGTCGGGGCGAAAAAACATGGGATTTGACGACGAAGAAGAGCGTTTTCGCGAGCGATCCCTGCTGGAAATCGCCAGCGGCAGCGTTCTGCGGATCGCCCTCCTGTTCGGATCCGTCGCGGTGGCGATCGCACTCTTCACCGCGCAGGTCCTCGACCATCGGCTGGGACGGGACATGGCCCGGTCCACCGTGGTGCCGGGCATCGACTATACGGCGACCGGCTCGATCGGCTATGACGGCACCTATACCGTGCGGCGAAGCGTCCTGCAGTCGTCGCCGGACGCCGTCTGCATCATTCGCGACAACGGCGGCAGAAGCGGCGACTGCCCGCCGGCCGGTCGATAGAAACAGCGCGGCGCATTTCACGCGCGGTTAAGGCTGCGGCGTTAACCTTCCTTAAGCTCTTGCCGCTAGTCTCCCCGCCGAGAGGGGAATTTCGGCATGAGCAAGCTCACCCGCAGCTTTGTGGATGACAACAAGGGCGCGACCGCCATCGAATACGGGCTGATCGTCGCCGTCCTGTCGCTGGCCATCGTTGTCGGCATCGGTGCGCTCGGCGAGAACCTGACGTTCCTCTGGAGCGACAACAACAGCCGCCTGGTGCAGGCGCTCGAAGGCGGCGACGGGTCGTAGGATCAGGCTGGACCGCCTCCCTTTGGCGTGCGCAGCGCCTCGGCCAGCGATGCCTTGGCGGAGCCCGGCCTGAGCGGCTTCTGCTGGGTCGGCGCCGGCGCCCAGCCGGACATCCAGACGATCGAGAACGTCGCCCTGATGCGGCCGTCCGGATCGGAGAAGCGCTCGGCATAGACTTGCGCCGCCCGCAGGAACATCGTGCGCGGCGTGAAGCGGCGCGGCCGATCGGTGAGCGCGCTCGTCGCGCCCATGGCCCTGAGGTCGCGCATTAAGGCGAACATGTCGGAATAGCGGACCGTCACGGTCTCGACGTCGGCCACGGGCAGCGCGAAGCCGGCGCGCTGCAGCAAGGCGCCGACGTCGCGTACGTCGGCGAAAGGAACGATGCGCGGGCTGGCGCCGCCGGACAGCTCGCTCTCGGCGAGCAGCAGGCTTTCGCGCAGCTCGGCCAGCGTGCCTGCACCGGCCATGGCGCCGAGGAACAGCCCGTCCGGCCGCAGCGCCCGGCGGATCTGCACCAGCACGCCCGGAATGTCGTTCGCTTCATGCAGCGTCAGCAGCGAGACGGCGAGGTCGAGGCTCTCAGGCCCGAACGGCACGGTTTCCGGCGCTGCGACCAGGCCGGCCGCTTCCCCGAGCAGCGCCGGGTCGGCTTCCACCCGCGTCACCATGTCCGTCTTGCCGCTGGCGAGCACGGTTTTGCGGGCCTCCTCGGTGAGGCAGAAGAGTGCCGCCGCCTCGTCGAATGTGCGCCCGACCGTGGCCAGCCGGTCGCCGAGATCCTCGGCGACGCGGCGCATCAGAAAATCCGCTCCCGCGACGGGGTGCGCCAGCGCCCGGCGCTTGTGCCGGAGCGAGAGGTCGGTGTCGATGATCGGCTGCACGGCGAGCTCCGCGTCTCGGGAAGTGCGCGCGGCCGCCGCGCGCATCTGCTATGGTCCCGCTCGGGGAAACGATCTCATGGCGGATTGGGGGGCGCACTTCAAGGCTGTTGCCGCCGCGGCGCGGGAAATGCCGGCGCGGCTGCTGTTCCCGCCGCTCTGCGCCGGCTGTGGCCGCCAGGTCGGCGAGCCCGGTGTGCTGTGCGGCGCCTGCTGGACGGGCTTGCGCTTGCTCGACCGGCCGTGGTGCCCTGTGATGGGGACACCGTTTCCGCACGACATGGGCGAAGGCTTTCTCTCGGCCGAAGCCATCGCCAGCCCGCCGCCCTTCGAGCGCGCCCGCGCCGCCGTCGCCTATGCCGGCGTGGCCCGGCAGATGGTGCAGCGGCTGAAATACAACGACCGCACCGACCTCGCGCCCTGGATGGGCAAGTGGATGGTGCGCGCCGGCTTCGAGCTGTTCCCCGATGCCGACCTGATCGTGCCGGTGCCGCTGCACAGGCGGCGCTTCTTCAGCCGGCGCTTCAACCAGTCGGCCGAACTGGCGCGCGGCGTGGCACGGCTCACCGCGCTGCCGTTCGAGCCCGGCGCCCTGCAGCGGGTGAAGGCCACCCGCCAGCAGGTCGGCCTCGGACAGCGCGAGCGCGCGGAGAACGTGCGCGCGGCCTTCGCCGTGCCGGCGGCAGCGGCTGACAGGGTGCGCGGCCGCCGGGTGCTGGTGATCGACGACGTTTATACGACCGGCGCCACCGTCGCGGCGGTGACGCGGGCGCTGCGCAGGGGCGGTGCGGCCGCCGTCGACGTGCTCACCTTCGCGCGTGTCCTGCCTGGGGACTTCCTGCCGGAAGACTGAGCGACTATATACGCCTGACAACGGAACGACGATGCCATGGTGGACGTCACCATCTATACGCGCATGATGTGCGGCTACTGCGCCGCGGCCAAGCGGCTGCTGGACAGTAAGGGCGTGGCCTACACCGAGCACGACGCGAGTTTTTCGCCGCAATTGCGCGGCGAGATGATCGATCGCGCCAACGGCCGCTCGACCTTCCCGCAGATCTTCGTCGGCGACGTGCATGTGGGCGGCTGCGACGACCTGCACGCGCTGGACGCCGAAGGCAAGCTCGACGGGCTGCTGGCGACCGGCAAGCTGAACTGAGGAGTGTTTCGATGAGCGTTTTCAAGGCCGCCGCGGTGCAGATGCGGTCGGGCACCGAGCTCCGGCGCAACGTCGCCGACGTGGAGGCGATGGTGCGCGAGGCGGCGGCCAGAGGCGCGACCTATGTGCAGACGCCAGAGATGACCGGCGCGCTGTTGCGCGACAAGGATGCGAGGGCCGCGGCCTTCACGACGGAAGAGAACGACATCGTCGCGGCGGCGGCGTCGCGGCTCGCCTGCGAACTCGGCATTTACCTGCACATCGGCTCAACCGCCATCCTGCGCACCGACGGCAAGCTTGCCAACCGCGCTTTCCTGTTCGGGCCGGACGGCTCGATGCTCGCTTCCTACGACAAGATCCACATGTTCGACGTCGATCTCGACAGCGGCGAGAGCTGGCGGGAATCCTCCGCCTACGAGCCCGGTGCCGTAGCGACCATCGCCGACCTGCCGATCGCGCGGCTCGGCTTCGCCGTCTGCTACGACCTGCGCTTTCCGCAGCTGTTCCGCGCCGAGGCGCTGGCCGGCGCCGACGTGCTGACGGTTCCCGCCGCCTTCACGCGCCAGACCGGCGAGGCCCACTGGCACGTGCTGCTGCGCGCCCGCGCCATCGAGAACGGCGCCTTCGTCGTTGCCGCCGCGCAGGGTGGCAGGCACGAGGACGGCCGCGAAACCTATGGCCATTCGCTGATCGTCGACCCTTGGGGCCGGGTGCTGGCCGAGGCGGATCACGATGAGCCCGGCGTCATCGTCGCCGAGATCGACACGGCGCTGTCGGCCCAGGCGCGCCGGAAAATCCCCAATCTCAAGAACGCACGCGAG
The DNA here is from genome assembly GCF_059502445.1 of Kumtagia sp. Taxonomy (NCBI): domain Bacteria; kingdom Pseudomonadati; phylum Pseudomonadota; class Alphaproteobacteria; order Hyphomicrobiales; family Phyllobacteriaceae; genus Kumtagia; species Kumtagia sp. The sequence goes on along the minus strand of NZ_JCACER010000062.1, from coordinate 7,531 downwards.
TTCTCGGTGAAGGAGATCGCGCGTCCGGACGCCGCGCTCAGGGGAGCCGCATCGTGATCCGCTTTTCGCTTCACTGCGAACACGACCACGAATTCGAGGCGTGGTTCCGCGGCAACGACGATTTCGACACGCAGAAGAAGCGCGGCTTCGTCGACTGCCCGCAATGCGGCTCCAAGAAGGTCGAGAAGGCGCTGATGGCGCCTGCCGTATCCACGGCGCGCAAGCAGGAGAAGATCGCGCTCGCCATGGGCGAGGCGCAGAAGCAGGCGATGGCGCAACTCAAGGAGCTGTCGGAGAAGATGCGCGAGAACGCCGACTATGTCGGCGACAAGTTCGCCGAGGAGGCGCGCAAGATCCATTTCGGCGAGACGGAGGCGCGCGGCATCTATGGCGAGGCGACGCCCGAGGAGGCAAAGGGCCTCATCGACGACGGCGTCGAGTTCATGCCGATCCCGGTGTTTCCCGACGACCGGAATTGAGACGGTGCGACTGTGAGCCGGACGCCACCTTACTGAAGCGCAACGAAGCAAAGATATCGAGCCGTTGTTGGCAAGAAACCGCCGAGGCGTCGAGGTACTGAGGGGACAGTTTATTTTCTTTCCATAGAAAAGCGGTGCCGCCTCAAGGCTGTCGCTGGCAGAAAAAGGTAACTGTCCCCGGCACTTACCCGCTTTCGCCGCAATCCCGGCGGCGGGCGGGAGACGCGTTTCAGCCGATTTCTATCCCCTCCCTTTCCACCTCGCCGATAATCCCGGCAGTTCCTCCCGCGGGAACACCGGTCGCGACGGTGGTTTGGTGGGGAGGGACCGGCGCCTCCGGTGCGGGAAGACGTAGCCCGCGCCCGGGGAGGCCCGTCCGAAGGTTCCTCCTCCGCAACTATGTGCGGGGCGCACTGGACGAGTGCTGCGGCATGGCCAGCCGAGGCGACGCAAGAAGCCGGAGCCGGAGCTATAGCGAAGCGGAACGGGATGGTGCCCGAAATCGCCGGCGGGGCGCGAAGGCCGCGCCATGTTTTTACTAAAGAGGCTCGGCCCAGCGCCCCGCTTCCCGACTTCTCCCTCCGCGGCAGGGAGCGCTCTTCGAACAATGGCCAGGGCCGCAAGGCAGCGTGGCGAGGACGACGCTCGCGGGTTCGGTCCCGCTGGGACAGGGGGACTATGATCAACTAGGGATGACCAGCCGCCTTCCTCAACCCCGGTGGCGCGGCGTTGCGCCAGGCCATGCGGCAGGCGCTGCGCATAGTCGTCTCGTCGGCGGCGGCGAGATCAACCTCGGTCCAGCCCTGCCGGCCCCAGCCGCCCTTCACCGGGCGAAAGATGCCCGGCTCGGCCTCCGTCACGACAGTCTGCTCTTCGGGCGTCAGCTTGAAGACCGCCCGGCCGCCGGGTGGAAGCGTGGCGAAGATGCGGTTGCGCACGCGAAAATCCGGCTTGCCGAAATGCGCCTTCTCCTCGGCCTCGGGAAGATCGAGCGCTATGCGGCGAAATTCCTCCGGTCGCATGGGGTGCCCCCTGTTGGCGAACGCGCCGTGTCCGGCGCAGATGCGGTCATCGATCGGACAAGTATGGCGCAGGTGTCGTCCGTGTGGCTTGAACGTTTGTAACCCGTCCCGCGAAAGCCGTACCGTTCTGTTGCCGCTTCGGGTAGAATGTGACCGCGCTGCATGCAGATCGATCCCAGAAAAAATGACCTGCGCCATCCGGTTTTCTTCAGAATGCGGGGCTCATCTACAGCGACGGAGTGCGCGCCATGCCGCTTTCGGACATCGACGTCCTGCATGCCCTGTCGGAGCCGGTGCTGCAGAAGATGGATTTCACCGTGGACGGCCTGCATATCCGCGGCGAAGCCTATCGGAAAATCTTCGAGCTGATCCGCGACGAGCAGATCCTGGTGGTCGTCGGCGACAATCCGGGGCTCGCCACCTACGATCCGGGTTCCGATACGCTGACCACGCAGAAAGGGGATTCGCCGCCGGACCTCTTCAACAGATCCATCCTGATCCACGAGTGCACGCATGCGATCCGCGACATGGAATATGTGAAGATGACGGCCAAGAGCAACGAGGCCGCCGCCTATCTCGCCCAGGCCACGTATCTGGCGCTGTCTTCCGCCCAACCGACCATTCCGGCCGGCTGGGGCGTCGTGGAGGCCGCGCTGAAGCTGGCGCGGTCGTTCGATCTCGACACCGCTCCCGGCGCCAGGCGGCGCATCCGCTACGAAGACATCCTGTCGCTGGTGAAACGCCTGAACGACCATCCCGGCTATCATTCCGATTCGGTGAAGATGGCGACGTCGAACGGCATTTCCGCCAAGGCGCCGAAGCACCTGCGTGTCGAAACCGTCGAGGAGACGAGCGGGCGCGGCCAGCACAGCAGGTCCGTCGGCTACCGCGTGCCGGGCGACGTCCTGTTCGGCTTCGACAGCTATGTGATCCGGCCGGGCGCCGAGCAGGCGCTGCGCGAGGCCGCGGAGTTCATCAAGCAGGATCTGCCGCCGCGCAGCCGCGTCTACATAATCGGGCATACCGATTCGACGGGCGACCCCTCCTACAACAACTGGCTGTCCGAGAAACGCGCCAAGGCCGTGGCCGACTGGTTCGTTCGAGCGGGCACAATTGTCGGCCGGCGGCGAAGGGCCGTCCCAGCCGGTCGCTCCGAACACGACGGAAGAGGGCCGGAAGAAGAACCGGCGGGTCGACCTGATGGTGATGTGAGGGCTGCGGCGCGAGTTCGGGAAGGCTCGCGTCTGCATTCGCCAGCCTCGACGAGATGGTCTGCCGGCGCGCATCCCATCGGCTCGGTCCAGGCAACAAGGAGGCAGGGCCCCGGCTGCGCTGCCGGCGCGGCCAGTACCGCCGCTGCAGGCCTGGGCCTCTAGGGGCTCGCCGATCCGCGCGACCCTTCGCTTGTGCCGCCCGATTTGCTCGCACGTTCGAGCAGGAACTCGAGGTTCAGAATCCGGCGAAGACGCGACCGGCCTTCGGGCGTGCAGCCGGGCCTCTCCGGCAAGCAGCTGCCGAGCGTGTCGCGATAGAGGCGCTCCACATATGCCCGGATCGTTGCATCCTCGATTGCGGGCAACACGCGGGAATTGGCGGGCTCGACGTAATGAAGGTTCGCACGGACCAGGGCATCCTCGTCGACGCCCTCCGTCTGCCATTGAGGCTCGACGTCGTCGTCCGGCGCAATGAGATCGCTGAAATTCTTTCCGGTGAGCTGCCTCGCCAGACCATAGATTTCGCGCTTGGGCTGCGTAGCCCGCGACAGTCCGCGCGGCCGCCCGACGAAGTAGCTCGCGATCGGGCCGGACATCGCGACGAAAAGGGTGCGGCTGCCTCCCGGCAGCGGGAATGTCGAATTGCGCTTGTTGGCCAGAAAACTGTAGGTGTAGAACCGCAGGACATCCAGGACATGTCTGGGTTGCGTCGCGAACTCACCCACGAAGCGGGCAAAGATGGCTGCCTCGCGATCGAGACCCTCGATCTGATCGGGCGGATAGCTCGCCTTCGTCAGGAGATTCGGGTGCTGGGAGGACAGCATGCCGCGGATGATGCCGGCCCTGCCTGGATCGGGGTCGGGCACGGTGGTCGGATTGAGCGAGGCGAAGAAATCCGCCGTCTCCCGCTGGAACGTGACGTCCTTGAGATAAAGCTCCGAGAACATCAGGTTTCCGAGAAACCCGGTGAACTGGCGATTGGCCTCGGCGGGGGTCTTGGGAGCCCGCGTCTTGGCCTTCGACAGATAGCCCTTTTCGAGATTGGCATGCAGGACCGTCATGTTGACGTTGGCGAGGGCGTCCATGTTCTGGCCATGCAGAATGTCGCGGGCCCCGATGTCCCTGCCGATCAGGGCATAGTGGAGCGCGCCGATGCTGACGATGTCCTGCGACAACATCTCCTTGATCGTGTCGATGGCGGCCTGTTCCTTCAGCGCCTGCTTCGTGACACGCTCGATCTCGAAACCCAGCTTTCGCGCGGCCGGGAAGGCGCGAACCGGACCGTTGGTCTTGTTTCGATGATCCATCGTGAAGACGCGAATGTCCTTCGCGTCCATCTTCTGGCGCAGGCTGAGATAGATCACCAGACTGTCGACGCCGCCGGAAAACATCAGCGACGTCGATTTGCCCTGGGCCCGGTAGCGATGGGCGAGCCGTCCCGTCACCTCGTCGATCGCCTCGGCAAAGGATTTGGGCGGCGGCAGCCGTCCCGAGGTCAGGAGATAGCTGTAACACGACGTGAGTTCACCGTCCTCGAACTCGAACACCGAGGCAGGCGGAAGCGTCCGCACATCGCGGAAAGGCGTCGAGCACGGCAGCTGACTGAAACTGCTCTTCGGCGCGATCTGCAGGAAAAAGCACAGCGGAAAGCCATCCATCTCGATCTGCGGTATCTCCGCGAGCGTCGAGACGAGCAAGGTGCTGGCGACGGCTTTCCCGTTTCCGCAGTACACATAGCCGCCACAATAGCCCGGAGCCGTGATGATCCGCAGCAATCGCGGCCCGACGTCGACCATCACGTAGTTTCCGACGGCATGCCGCGCTTCGCCGGCAAGGAACTCATCGAGGGGCTGCCCCCGGTATGTCGCGGTGAGGTCGTCCTGGTCGACGTGCATGGGTACGCCGTATGTCCGCACGACCCGCGACGGCGCAAACGTGTGGGAGAGGCCTGTATCGCGCTGCTGGGAGACGAACATCGCCTCGACGGGCAAGGAGCAGGGCGCGTTTGCGCCCGTGGTCTCCACGGCGTCTCCTATGCGCTGCATCAAGCCTCCCGCAGTCCGACAGCTACACGGCGGCACTTTCGCGCAACGCCCGAAGGTCCGCAAGGGCAAGTCCGTTGTCGGGCGGCGCCGGCAGGATGGCATCGCCTGTGCGGGATCAGACCAGCCGATTTGGGATCGCGATCAGGACGCTGGCGACCCGCTGCATGGCGCGAGCCGCGATAATCGCCTCGGTCAGGCGATCGTCGGCTTCTCCGCCATCACCATGTAGTTGACGTCCATGTCCGCGGAGCGCTGCCAGCGGTCGGCGAGCGGGTGATAGACGACGCCGGTGCGGTCGGCGATCGTCATGCCGGCCTCGGCAAGCGCCTTCTCCAGTTCGTCCGGCCGCACCAGCCGGCCGTACTGGTGGGTGCCGCGCGGCAGCCAGCGCAGCACATACTCGGCGCCGATGATCGCCAGGCCGAGGGCCTTGAAGGTGCGGTTGATGGTGGCGACGAACATGATGCCGCCCGGCTTCACCATCTCGGCGCAGCGGGCGAGATAGAGCCCGACATCGGAGACGTGCTCGACCACCTCCATGTTGAGGATCACGTCGAACTTCTCGCCGGCGTCGGCCAGATCCTCGGCCGGCAGGGCGCGGTAGTCGATCGTCACGCCCGATTCGGCGGCGTGCAGCCTGGCCACCTCGATGTTGGTAGCCGATGCGTCGGCGCCGACGATCTCGGCGCCCAGCCGCGCCATCGGCTCGCACAGAAGGCCGCCGCCGCAGCCGATGTCGAGGAAGCGCAGGCCCTCGAACGGCCGCGCTTCGTGGATATCGCGGCCGAAGCGTGCCGCCACCTGGTCGCGTATGTAGGACAGACGCACCGGGTTGAACTTGTGCAGCGGCCGGAACTTCCCGTTCGGGTTCCACCATTCGGCGGCAAGCGCGGAAAAGCGGTCGACTTCTCCCGCATCGATCGTCGATCGTCGAGGCTCTGGCATCAGGGTCTCCCTTTCGGCCGGAAGGAAGTCGGGCCTGGCCGGCGGAATGTCAAGCCGCCACCTCGCTGCCGCAAGGTCGCTCCTGGCCGCGCCGCCGCGATCAAAGTCTTGCGATCGCCCGGCTTTCCCGGCATTGGAAGGGGCGCGAGGCAAGGAACAGCCGCACAGAATAAAAAGGGGGACGCGGTGCATCACGAAGTGACTCTGATCGCCACGATAGCCGTGTGCTTCGTGCTCGCGTCGATCTTCGGCTACCTCGCCGACCGGCTGCGCCTGCCGCCGCTGGTCGGCTATCTCGTCGCCGGCATCATGATCGGCCCGTTCACCCCCGGCGTCGTCGCCGACGGGGCGCTGGCCAGCCAGCTCGCCGAAATGGGCGTCATCCTGCTGATGTTCGGCGTCGGTCTGCATTTCTCGGCGGCCGACCTCCTGGCGGTGCGCGGCATCGCCATCCCCGGCGCGATCGGCCAGATCGTGCTTGCGACGCTGCTCGGCATCGGCCTCGCCTCGTCGTGGGGCTGGGGGCTGGGCGCCGGCATCGTGCTCGGCCTGAGCCTGTCGGTCGCCAGTACCGTGGTGCTGCTCAAGGCGCTGGAGGAGCGCAACCTCGTCAACACGCCGAGCGGCCGGGTCACCGTCGGCTGGCTGATCGTCGAGGATCTCGCCATGGTGCTGGCGCTGGTGCTGCTGCCGGCGCTGGCCGAGGTGCTCGGCGGGACTGGCGGTGCTGCTGCCACAGCCGACGCCGCGCATGGCGCCGAGGCGGCGGGAGGCTCGCTGGCGCTGACGCTGGTCACGACCCTCGCCAAGGTCGGCATCTTCGCCGTGCTCGCCATCTTCCTCGGGCCGAAAGTCCTGCCCTGGATTCTCACCAAGGTGGCGCGCACCGGCTCGCGCGAGCTGTTCACGCTGTCGGTCCTGGCGCTCGCCGTCGGCATCGCCTACGGCTCGGCGGAGGTGTTCGGCGTGTCGTTCGCGCTCGGCGCCTTCTTTGCCGGCCTGGTGCTCGGCGAATCGCATCTCAGCCACAGGGCCGCCGCCGAATCGCTGCCGCTGCAGGACGCCTTCTCGGTCGTCTTCTTCGTCTCGGTCGGCATGCTGTTCGATCCGTCGGTTCTGGTCGAGGACCCGCTCGCCGTGCTCGGCGTGCTGGCGCTGATCATGATCGGCAAGTCGGTGATCGGCCTCGGCATCGTGCTCTTGCTGCGCTATCCCGTGAGCATGGGACTGACGGTCGCGGCCGGGCTGGCGCAGATCGGCGAATTTTCCTTCATCCTGGTCGGGCTGGGCGTGGCCTACGGGCTCATCCCGACGGAGGGGCAGGACCTGGTGCTCGCCGGGGCGCTGCTGTCGATCACCCTCAATCCGCTCGCCTTCCTGGTGACCGGCGAGCTTCAGAAATGGCTGCGCATGAAGTGGCCGGCGGTCGCCGCCGGCTATGGCCGCAAGCGCCACGACGCCTTGGTCGGCGAGCTCGGCCGGATCAAGGCGCAGCAGGAGGAGCGCGAACGGGCACGGCATGTGAAGATCCAGGCGCTGCAGGAAACCTTTCCGCTGCTGTCGGCCGTCGGCGAGGAGGACAGGGAGGAACTGCTGCTGTTGTTCCGGCCGAAATCTGCCTCGCCCGGCGAGCGCGTGCTGCGCACCGGCGACCGTGCCGACGGCATGTATTTCATCGCGTCCGGCGCGGTCGAGGTCAGGGTCGGCGGGCGCGCCATCCCGCTGGAGGCCGGCTCCTTCTTCGGCGAGATGGCGCTGCTCAGCGGCTCGCGGCGCACCGCCGACGTGATCGCCGTCGACTTCTGCGATTTCCTGGTGCTGGAGCG
>NZ_JCACER010000061.1:0-39723 GCF_059502445.1 Kumtagia sp. | reverse complement strand
GTAGGGCAGTAGGGCAGTAGGGCAGTAGGGCAGTAGGGCAGTAGGGCAGTTGGGCTGCCACTCCCTGCAAATAACCTCCGTGAGCTTAGTTCCAGAAGGGCATGACCGTCGGCCGAATTTTCTTGACCGTCTTTGGGACCTCCGGCTCGCAGTTCTACTGCCCTACTGCCCTACTGCCCTACTGCCCTACTGCCCTACTGCCCTACTGCCCTCCAGGGAATTCACATGACCGAACTTTCCGCCTTTCATGACGTGCGCTTTCCCGTCGCCGTGTCGTTCGGGGCGACCGGCGGGCCGGAGCGGCGCAACGAGATCGTGGCGCTGACCTCCGGGCGCGAGAAGCGCAACGCCCGCTTCGCGCAGTCGCGCCACCACTACGACGCCGGCACCGGCGTGCGCTCGCTGGCCGACCTCTATGACATCGTCGACTTCTTCGAGGCGCGGCGCGGCTCGCTGCACGGCTTCCGCTTCCGCGACCCGTTCGACATGAAATCGTGCCGTGCCGACCAGGCGCCGTCCGACGCGGACCAGGTGCTCGGCACCGGCGACGGCAGCAGGGCGCGGTTTGCCCTGGTCAAGCGCTACGGCGACGGGGCTGGCTCCTATGTCCGGCCGATCCGCAAGCCCGTGATCGAGACGCTGCGGGTGGCGGTGGCGGGCAGCCCGCAAGCGGCGCCGGGCGACTACGGTTTCGACGAGGCGACGGGCGATATCGTGTTTGTACCGGCAGCCGTGCCGGGCGCGGGCGAGGTTGTGACGGCCGGTTACGAGTTCGACGTGCCGGTGCGCTTCGACACCGACCGGCTGGAGGTGGGCATCAGCGCCTTCAAGGCCGGCCGCATCCCCTCGATCCCGCTGGTGGAGGTGCAGCTTTGAGCGTCTATCCGGAGGCATTGGCCGCGCATCTCGACGGCGAGACGACGACCGTCTGCCATTGCTGGCGGCTGACGCGGCGCGACGGCACGGTCAGGGGATTTACCGACCACTACCGGCCGCTCACGGTGGATGCTGCCGATTTCCGGCCGCTTACCGGCTTCAGCGCAACGGAGGCACGCGACACTCTGGGCCTGGCGATCGACACGGTGGACGTCGAGGGCGCTTTGTCCTCCGACGAAATCGACGAGGCCGACATCGCGCGGGGGCTCTATGACGGGGCGACTGTCGAGACGCTGCTGGTCAACTGGGCCGAGCCGTCGCAGTTCGCCGTGCTGCGCAGTGCCACGATAGGCAAGATCACGCGGCGCGACCACGCCTTCGTCGCCGAGCTGAAGAGCCGCGCGCATGCGCTGGACCAGGTCAACGGCCGGCATTTTTCCAAGAGATGCGATGCCGAGCTGGGCGATGGCCGCTGTCGTTTCGCGCTCGATCAGCCGGCGTTTTCCGGCAGCGGCACGGTGCTGGCCGCATCCACTCCCGACCTGCTGACGGTTTCGGGCCTGGACGGATTCGCATCCGGCTGGTTCTCGCTCGGGCGTGTCGAATGGACCACCGGGGCGCTGGCCGGCCGGGTCTCGCATGTGACGAGCCATGTGAAGGACCAGACCGGCGTCTGTCTGGCGCTCCAGCCGGGCGAGGGCGTAGCCCCGGAACTCGGCGACGGCTTCGTCGTCCGGGCCGGCTGCGACAAGGCTTTTTCCACCTGCAAGGAAAAGTTCGGCAACGCGCTGAACTTCCAGGGCTTTCCGCATCTTCCCGGCAATGACGCGGCCTATGGCTACGCCGTCGACGGCGACGTGTTCGACGGCGGACCGCTGGTGCCATGAACATGGGCGCGGGATACGACGCGGCGGAGCGGATCGTCGCCGAGGCGTTGGGCTGGGTCGGTACGCCCTACCGGCACCAGGGATCACGCAAGGGCGTGGGCTGCGACTGCCTCGGCCTGCTGCTCGGCGTCTGGCGAAGCGTCTACGGGACCGTCCCGGAGGACCCCGGCCCCTATGCGGCCGACTGGGCCGAGGCCGGCGGCGAGGACCGCCTGCTTGAAGCGGCACGGCGGCACTGCCGCGAGAAGCCGGCCGGCACGGCGGCCGCCGGCGACCTGCTGCTGTTCCGCTGGCGCGCAAGTCTGCCGGCAAAACATGCGGCGATCCTGATCGCGCCCGACCGCTTCGTGCACGCCTACGAGGGCAGCGCGGTGGTGGTGAGCCCGCTGGTGCCGCAATGGCGAAAGCGCATCGCCGGGGTTTTCGCCTTTCCCGACATCTCGACGCCTGATCGTCAGGGCTGATCCATGGCAGTTCTTCTCCTGCAAGCCGCCGGCGCCTATCTCGGCGGGCTGTTCGGCTCGTTCGGCGCCACCATCGGCACCGCCGCCGGGGCGCTCGCCGGCTACACGCTCGACCGCGCCCTGCTCGACGGGACACGTCGGATCGAGGGACCGCGGCTTTCCGGCGCTCGCCCGCTGACGGCCGAGGAGGGGGCGCCGGTGCCGCGGCTCTACGGCACGGCGCGGCTGGGCGGCGTGGTGATCTGGGCGACGCGCTTCGAGGAGGTCACGACCACCCGCCGGCAGGGCGGCAAGGGTGGCACCAAGGTCACCGAATACAGCTATTTCGGCAACGCCGCCTTCGGCCTGTGCGAGGGCGAGATCGCCGGCGTGCGGCGCGTCTGGGCCGACGGGCGCGAGCTGGATCTCACCAAGCTCGAGATGCGGGTTCACAGAGGTACTGCCGACCAGCCGCCCGATCCGCTGATCGCGGCAAAGCAGGGCGGGGCCAATACGCCGGCCTATCGCGGCCTTGCCTATGTCGTGTTCGAGCGGCTTCCGCTCAACGACTACGGCAACCGCATCCCGCAGATGCAGTTCGAGGTGCTGCGCCCGGTGGGCGAGCTGCGCGACGGCATCCGCGCCGTGGCGCTGATTCCGGGTTCGACCGAATACGGGCTCGACCCGCGGCCGGTCATGAAAAGGCTGCGGCCGGGCGAGACAGTGCCGGAAAACCGGCATGTGCTGTTCGGTGCGGCCGACATCACCGCCTCGCTCGACGAATTGCAGGCGCTTTGCCCCAACCTCGCCGACATCGCGCTGGTGGTCTCCTGGTTTGGCGACGATTTGCGCGCCGGCCACTGCACCGTGCGGCCTGGCGTGACCAAGGCGACCGGCGTCAATTTCTCGAAACCATGGAGCGTGTCCGGCGTCGGGCGCGGCGGCGCCAGGCTGGTGTCCTCGCATGGCGGAGGATCGGCCTATGGCGGCACGCAGACCGACGCCTCAGTCGTCGCCGCGATCCGCGAGATCAGGGCGCGCGGGCTGAAGGTGACGCTCTATCCCTTCGTCATGATGGACGTGCCGCCCGGCAACGAGCTGCCCGACCCTTATGGCGGGACGGAGCAGGCGACCTATCCCTGGCGCGGCCGCATCACCTGCTTTCCCGGGCCAAACCAGGGGGAGTCCGCGGACAAGACCGCGGCAGCGCGCTTGCAGGTCGAGGCATTTTGCGGGGCGGCCGAGCCGGCGGATTTCTCCATCGACGACGAGACGGTCGAGTTCGACGGCTCCGCGGGCGACTGGGGATTTCGCCGGCTGGTGCTGCACTACGCGCATCTGGCGCTGGCGGCGGGCGGCGTCGACGCTTTCCTGGTCGGCTCGGAGATGCGCGGGCTCACCACATTGCGCGACGGAGCGAACGCCTTTCCCTTCGTCGAGACGCTTTGCGAACTGGCCGACGCGGCGAAGGCGCTGCTCGGGCCGGAGACGGCGATCTGCTACGGTGCCGACTGGACCGAGTATTTCGGATACCGTCCCACCGACGGCTCGGGAGACGTGTTCTTCCATCTCGACCCGCTGTGGGCGCGGCCGTCGATGGCCGCCGTCGGCATCGACAATTACATGCCGCTGTCGGACTGGCGCGACGCCGACTATTTTTCCGGCAATCCGGACAGCGCCAGCGGACCCTACGATCCCACGGCGCTGCGGGCGGCGATCAATTCGGGCGAGGGCTTCGACTGGCATTATGCCGGCTTCGCCGACCGCCAGGCGCGGCTGCGCACGCCGATCACCGACGGCGCCTACGAAAAGCCGTGGGTGTTCCGCTACAAGGATCTGGTCGGCTGGTGGTCGAACCCGCATTTCAACCGGATAGGCGGCGTGGAACTGCCGACGCCGACCGACTGGGTGCCGCGCGGCAAGCCGATCTGGCTGACGGAACTGGGCTGCCCGGCGGTCGACAAAGGGCCGAACCAGCCCAACGTCTTCGTCGATCCGAAGTCGAGCGAGAGTTTTACCCCCTATTTCTCCAGCGGCGGCCGCAGCGACCTGGCGGTCAAGCGTTTTCTCGAGGCGCACGCCTCGCATTGGGATCCGGCGAGCCCAGGCTTCCGGCCGGCCGACAACCCGCTCTCGCCCGTCTATGGCGGGCGCATGCTCGACCATGAAAGGATCTATGTCTGGTGCTGGGACGCGCGGCCTTTCCCGGCCTTTCCGCTGCAGGCGGACGTGTGGGCGGATGGCGCCAACTGGCAGCTCGGCCACTGGCTGAACGGGCGGCTGGAGGGGCCGGACGCCGGCTCGCTGATCAACGCCATCCTCGCCGACCACGGATTGCCGCCGGCGGATGCGAGCGAGGCCGACGGCTGCCTGCACGGCTATGTCGTCGACGAGCCGGGCTCGGCACGGGCGGCGCTCGAGCCGCTGGTCGATCTGTTCGATCTCGCCGTCCGGGAGGAGCCCGGCGGGCTGGTGTTCCGCTCGGCACGGGCGCGCACGGCCGCGCCGCTGACGATCGAGGCGATGGTGGTGGAGGACGGCGCCGCCACCGTCGAGCGGACGCGAGCGCCCGATCACGAGCTTCCCGTCGAGGCGGTTCTCGCTTTCCGCGATCCGCTGGCGGCGTTCCAGTCGGCTTCCGTGCGTTGCCTGCGGGCGGGCGCGGCGGGAAAGCGCCAGCAGACAGTGAGCTTTCCCGGCGTGCTGGAGCGCGAGCAGGCGCAGGCGCTCGCCGCCGACTGGTTGGCCCGCGCCTGGGCCGGCCGCGAGACCGTGGCGTTCTCGGCCGCAAGCTACCGGCAGGGGCTGGAGCCGGGCGCCGTCATCCGGCTGCCGGGGCCGGACATCTCCGAATATCTGGTGACGGAGGTCGAGGACGGGCTGGTGCGGCGACTGAAGGCACGCCGCATCGAGCGGGCCGCGCCGTCCGTGTGGGCCACTGTTCCGCCGGAGACGCAGCCCGGCCCGGTGATCGAGGCCGGCCAGCCGCATGTGCTGTTCCTCGACCTGCCGGGCCGCGCCGCGACGACCGCGCCGCAGGACCATTTCCGCGTTGCCGCCTGGCAAAGGCCGTGGCGCAGCCAGGTGCTGCTCGCCTCGCCGGACACGACCGGCTTTTCGCAGCGCGCGACGATCGACCGGCCGGCCGATCTGGGTGAACTCGCAGACCCGTTGCTGCCGGGCGCTTTCGAGGGGCGGGTCGACCGGTCGACGGCGCTTCTCGTCACGCTGTTCGATGCCGAGGCCGAAAGCGTCAGCCGGCTGCAGCTGCTCAACGGCGGCAACGCAGCGGCGGTGCTGGCCGCCAACGGCGTCTGGGAGGTGCTGCAGTTCGAGACGGCCGAAGAAATCGCGCCGGATCTGTGGCGGCTCGCCAAACTTCTGCGCGGCCAGCTCGGCACCGGCGATGCAATGGCGGCGGGCGCGGCGGCCGGCGCGCCGTTCGTCCTGCTCAACGAGCGGGTGAGGGCCGCCGGGCTGATGAGCGGCGAGATCGGGCTGCCGCTGAACTGGCGGGTCGGTCCGGCCGGCGCGGTGCTGTCCGTCGAGACCTTCTCCAGCCATTCCGGCACCGGTGGCCTGCGGGCAAGGCTGCCGCTGGCGCCGGTGCATCTGAGATGCCGGAAGGTCGCGGGCGGCGACCTCGCCTTCTCCTGGGTGCGGCGCGGCCGGATCGACGCCGACGACTGGGCGGCGACGGAAATCCCGCTGGGCGAGGAGCGGCAGGAATACCGGATCGACGTCGCCGCCGTGGGCGGGCTGGTGGTGCGCAGCGTGACCGTCGTGCTGCCGGCGTGGACCTATCCGGTAGCCGAGATCCTTGCCGATTCCGGCGGGATGCCTTCGGAACTCGACGTGACGGTGCGCCAGCTCAGCCTTCCCGCCGGCTGGGGCATTCCGGCGACGCGGCGGTTCGCTCTCTGACGACCCGGCTGGCCCGGTCTCTCATGAAGATGATTCAGTGTCTGAACGGCCTGAATCGGCGTCTTCGATCTTTCCCCCAATTGCCTGAAAGGATTTGGCAAATGACCGATAGCAAACCCTGGTACCTGTCGCGCACCGTGTGGGCCGCCGTCGTCACCATCCTGGTCGCGCTGCTCGGCCTGCTCGGCGTGCCGACCGACGGCTTCGACGATGCGGCCTTCGTCGACACGCTGCTGCAGGCGGCGACGGCGGTCGCCGGCGTGGTGGCGCTGCTCGGCCGGCTGGCCGCGAGGGCGCGGATCGGGTGAGATTTTCCTGCAGAGTTGCTCCGGAATCGTTCATTCCGCGTTCAGAAGGAATGCGCTAGAAACGGCGGCATGAAACGCTTGCTTTCCCATCTCCGGTCCGGCCTTGCGGCGCTCGGCGCGGCGGGCTTCCTGGCCTCCGAAGCGGTTGCCGGTCCCGTGGCGCTGCCGCCGGTCTCCGCCGACGAGCGCCCCGTGCTGCTCGCGCAGGCGGATTGCTATGCGATCGGCCAGGAAGTGGCGGCGCAGCGCGGCGGCACGCTGGCGCGCGCCAGCCAGTCGAACCAGGGCGGGCGGCCGGTCTGCGTGATCGTCGTGCTCATCCCCGGCAAGGACGGCCAGCGGCCGCGCCGCACCGAAGTCGTCGTGCCGCTGAACTGAACTCGGTTCGCGTGGCGCCGCCGGTCCTGTAAGATACCTTTCCCCTGTTCTGGCGGATGATTCCATGCGGATACTGGTCGTCGAGGATGACAAGGACCTGAACCGGCAGCTCACCCAGGCGCTGACGGATGCGGGCTATGCGGTCGACAAGGCCTTCGACGGCGAGGAGGGGCATTTCCTCGGCGACACCGAGCCCTACGACGCCGTCGTGCTCGACGTCGGCCTGCCGCAGATGGACGGCATCAGCGTGGTCGAACGCTGGCGCCGCGACGGGCGGAAAATGCCGGTCCTGATCCTGACGGCGCGCGACCGCTGGAGCGACAAGGTGTCCGGCATAGACGCCGGCGCCGACGACTACGTCACCAAGCCGTTCCATATCGAGGAGGTGTTGGCGCGGCTGCGGGCGCTGATCCGCCGCGCCGCCGGGCATGCCTCATCCGAGCTCACCTGCGGGCCGCTCAGGCTAGACACCAAGGCGTCGAAGGCGGACATGAACGGCATGCCGCTGAAGCTGACCTCGCACGAGTTCCGGCTGCTGGCCTATCTGATGCACCACATGGGCGAGGTGGTTTCGCGCACCGAGCTGGTCGAGCATCTCTACGACCAGGATTTCGACAGGGATTCCAACACGATCGAGGTGTTTGTCGGCCGGTTGCGCAAGAAGATGGGCGTCGACATGATCGAGACGGTGCGCGGCATGGGCTACCGCATGCGCGAGCCGGCGGCGTGACGGACGTCGCGCCGCGGGCGGAAAAACCGCGGCGCTGGACGCCGAGGCTGGCGCCGCGCTCGCTGGCCGTCCGTGTCGTCGCCTTCTCCACCATCTGGGCGATCATCGCGCTGATCGCCATCTACACGGTGATCGCCGCGCTCTACCAGCAGGCCAGCGAGCGCGGCTTCGACAGCCTGCTTTCGGCGCATCTGTTCAACCTCATCGGCTCCGTCGGCGTGTCGGCTTCCGGTATGCTCACCGGCTCGCCGGATCTCGGCGATCTGCGCTTCTCCGAACCGGAATCGGGCTGGTACTGGGAGGTCAAGCCGGTGGCGCGCGGGCTCACCGGCGACCTGCGCTCGCTGTCGATGACGCAGGACGTTCCCTCGCCGAGCGCCGAGGAGGCGCCGTTCAACGAAAGCTTCCAGCGCAACTATCTCACCGACGGCATCGGCGGCGAGGAACTGGAAGTGCTCGAGAGCGAGTTCGTGCTGGACCAGCAGAACCGCGTCGCGCGCTTCCGCGTCATGGGCAACCGCTCGGAGCTGGAGCGGGAGATCGACGTCTTCGAGTGGCGGCTGTTCACCTACCTGTCGCTGTTCGGCATCGGCATGATCGCCATCAACGCCGCCGCGATCCTGCTCGGCCTGCGGCCGCTCGGCCGCGTGCGCGAGGCGCTGGCGAAGGTGCGCGAGGGCACGGCGCAGCGGCTGCGCGGCACCTTTCCGACCGAGATCGAGCCGCTCGCCAACGAGACCAATGCGCTGATCGAGAACAACCGCCGCATCGTCGAGCGCTCGCGCACCCAGGTCGGCAATCTCGCCCATTCGCTGAAGACGCCGCTGGCCGTGCTGATCAACGAGGCGCGGGCGCTGGGCGGCGACAAGGGCAAGATCATCGCCGACCAGGCGACGGCCATGCAGAGCCAGCTCGAGCACTATCTGCAGCGCGCGCGCATCGCCGCGCAGCGCGACAGCGTCGTCTACCGCACGCCGGTGACGCCGCTTTTGCAGCGCATCGTACGGGTGATGGCGAAGCTGAATGCCGGCGTCAGCGTGTCGTTCGCGCCGCCGGCCGCCGACATCCTGTTTGCCGGCGAGCGCGAGGATCTGGAGGAGATCGTCGGCAACCTCCTGGACAACGCGATGAAATGGGCGAACCGGCGGGTGGTGGTGTCGCTCGCGCCGGCCGCTCTGAGGGACGAGCACGGCATGTTCGCCATCACCATCGAGGACGACGGGCCGGGCATTCCCGAGGACAAGGCGCGCGAGGTGCTGAAGCGCGGCAGGCGGCTGGACGAGAGCAAGCCGGGAACCGGACTCGGCCTGGCGATCGTTTCCGATCTGGTCAGCGAGTACGGTGGCGCGATCGAACTGGGCCGCGCCGGCATCGGCGGTCTGAAGGCGGTTGTCCTCCTGCGCCGCGTCGAGTAGAGGCTGAGGCTTGGCCGTGGCAAGGTGCCGCGGCCAAATTTCGGCCAAATATCAACCCTATCGCGGCGGCATTCACAATGTCGTGCGCGGCATCGGTCGGTGGTGGGAATGGCTATTCGTACGGTGCTGCTTGCCGCTCTTCTGGCCATCTCGGGCTGCGCGACGATATCGGGCGCCGGTGGCGGCGCAGGCACGGACGTCACGCCGCCGAGCGGCTCCGGCAAGGCCAGCATGGTCGGCGGGCTGATCACCGGGTCGCTCGGCTCCGGTCTCGGCTCCGGCGACAGGCAGAAGGCGCTCGCCGCCGAATACCAGGCGCTAGAATACACCCAGAGCGGGCAGACGGTCTCCTGGACGGGCGGCCGCGCCGGCCGCTCCGGCGACGTGGTGCCGGCGCAGCCCTACCGGGTCGGATCGCAGGACTGCCGCCAGTATACGCACAAGGTTGTGATCGACGGCGCCACGCGCACGGCGCGCGGCACGGCCTGCCGCAATGCCGACGGAAGCTGGGCGACGCTGAGCTGACAGCCCGGCCCGGACGGCCGACGCCCGGTCAATCAGCCGCAGCGCCGGCGATTGGCAGGGGCCGCCGACACGGATATTGGAAGGCGCATGCTGTTCTGGATCGTCGCCGCGCTGCTGACGCTGGCTGCCAGCCTGGCGGTGATGCTGCCGCTGGCGGGCCGGACCCGCGCCGACAACCCGCGTGATCACGACATCGAGGTCTATCGCGACCAGCTCAGGGAGCTGGAGCGCGACGCCGCGCGCGGCCTGATCGGCCCTGCCGAAGCCGAGGAGGCGAAAGCCGAGATCGGCCGGCGCATCCTGCGGCTGGCCGGGCCCGAGAACGCGGATTCCGCAAGGGCCGGCGCAAAACTTCCGCGCATGGTCGGTGTTGCCGCCGTGCTTGCGGTTCCCGTGATCGCCTGGGGCGTCTACGCCGTCACCGGCTCGCCGGCATTGCCCGGCCAGCCGCTCAGCGCCCGGCTGGCCGAAGATCCTGCCGACAGCTCGCTCGAGGAACTGATCGCCCGCGCCGAGGGTCATCTCGTGTCCAATCCCGAGGATGGACGCGGTTGGGACGTGCTGGCGCCGATCTACCTGCGCGGCGGGCGCTTCGCCGATTCGGTTTCCGCCTATCGCAACGCCATCCGGCTGCAGGGCGAGACGCCCGACCGCCTTGCCGGTCTCGGCGAGGCGCAGGCGAGCGCTGCCGGCGGGCTGGTCACCGCCGAGGCAAGAGCTTCCTTCGACCAAGCAATGGCGGCGGACCCCGCCAATCCGAAGGCGCGTTTCTATCTCGCTACCGCGCTCGCCCAGGAGGGCAGGCTGAAGGAGGCGGGGGAGGCGTGGCGGACGATGCTTTCAGCGCTGCCGGCCGACAATCCATGGCGCGAGGCGGTGCAGCAGGCGATCGCCGAGGCGGACCGCCGCATGGCCGCGGCCGATGCGGCTCCCGCCGCCGGGCCGAGCCAAAGCGAGATCGAAGCGGCGCAGGAGATGTCGCCGCAGGACCGCGCCGCCATGATCGAGCAGATGGTGGCCGGGCTTGATCAGAAGCTCAGGGAGAATCCGCGCGATCCGGAAGGCTGGATGCGGCTGGTGCGTTCCTATGCCATGCTCGGCCGGACGGATGCGGCCCGGGATGCGCTGGCGCGCGGCCTGGAGGCGCTCGACGGTGACAGCGAGGACGGCAGGCGCCTGCTGGCGCTGGCCGCCTCGCTCGGCCTGCCGGCGACGGAGTGAGACGCCGATGACCCGCAAGCAGAAGCGACTGTCCGTGATCGCCGGCGCGCTCGCCTTCCTCGGCGCCGCCACGGCGCTCACCTTCTACGCGCTCGGCCAGAAGGCGTCGTTCTTCTACATGCCGGCCGAGCTGCAGGCGGCAGCCCTGGAGCCCGGCCAACGCGTGCGGCTGGGCGGGCTGGTCGAGGCCGGCACGGTGAAGCGCGGGCAGGGCACGGAAGTGTCGTTCTCTGTGACCGATGGCGAAAAATCGGTGCCGGTCGCCTATGTCGGCATCCTGCCGGACCTTTTCAGAGAAGAGCAGGGGATCATCGCCGAAGGAACCCTGCGGCCGGACGGCGTTTTCGCCGCCGACAGCGTTCTCGCCAAGCATGACGAGACCTATATGCCCAAGGAAATCGCCGACAGCCTGAAGGAGAAGGGCGTATGGAAGGACGAGACGGCGGGATCGGGGTCGTGACATGATCGTCGAAACCGGCCATTTCGCCCTCGTGCTGGCCTTCGCGCTGGCGCTGGTCCAGTCGGTGGTGCCGCTGGTCGGCGCGCGCACCGGCGAAGCGCGGCTGATGGCGGCGGGCGGGCCGGTGGCCATCGCCGGTTTCGCGCTGACGGCGCTCGCCTTCGCGGCGCTGACGGCGGCCTACGTCCAGTCCGACTTCTCGGTCGCAAATGTCTGGCAGAACTCGCATTCGCTGAAGCCGATGCTCTACAAGATCACCGGCACCTGGGGCAACCACGAGGGCTCGATGCTGCTCTGGGTGGTGATCCTCGCCTTCTTCGGCGCGCTGGTGGCGGTGTTCGGGCGCAACCTGCCGGCGACGCTGCGCGCCAAAGTGCTGGCCGTGCAGGGCTGGATCGGCGCCGCCTTCCTGCTGTTCGTGCTGGCCACCTCGAACCCGTTCGTCCGGCTCGAACTGGCGCCGTTCGAGGGCCGCGACCTCAACCCTATCCTGCAGGACATCGGCCTCGCCATCCATCCGCCGCTGCTCTATCTCGGTTATGTCGGCTTCTCCATCTCATTCTCCTTCGCCGTCGCCGCGCTGATCGAGGGGCGCATCGACGCGGCCTGGGCCCGCTGGGTGCGGCCGTGGACGCTGGCCGCCTGGGTGTTCCTGACCGGCGGCATCGCCATGGGCTCCTACTGGGCCTATTACGAGCTCGGCTGGGGCGGCTTCTGGTTCTGGGATCCGGTCGAGAACGCCTCCTTCATGCCGTGGCTGGCGGGTACCGCGCTGCTGCACTCGGCGATCGTCATGGAAAAGCGCTCGGCGCTGAAGATCTGGACGATCCTGCTCGCCATCCTCACCTTCTCGCTGTCGCTGCTCGGCACCTTCCTGGTCCGCTCCGGCGTGCTGACCTCGGTGCATGCTTTCGCCACCGATCCGACGCGCGGCGTCTTCATCCTCGGCATCCTCGTCGTCTTCATCGGCGGTTCGCTAGCGCTGTTCGCGCTGCGTGCCGGCAGCCTCACGGCGGGTGGCCTGTTCCACCCGATCTCGCGCGAAGGCGCGCTGGTGCTGAACAATTTGTTCCTGACGACCGCGACGGCGACGGTGCTGGTCGGCACGCTCTATCCGCTGGTGGTCGAGGCGATCTCCGGCGACAAGATCTCGGTCGGCGCACCGTTCTTCAACCTGACCTTCGGGCCGCTGATGCTGCCACTGCTCCTGCTCATCCCCTTCGGGCCGCTGCTCGCCTGGAAGCGCGGCGACGTCCACGCGGTGGCGCAGCGGCTGATGGCGGCGTTCGGCGGCGCGCTGCTCGCCGTGCTCGCCACCTTGCTGCTGGTCGACGGCGCGTCGGTGTTCGCCGCGCTCGGGATAGGGATCGCGGTCTGGATGGTTCTCGGCGCGCTCACCGACCTGGCGCAGAAATCCGCCCTCGGTGCGGTGCCGCTCGGCGTCGCCGCGCGGCGCTTCGCCGGACTGCCGCGCTCGGTGTTCGGCACGGCGCTGGCGCATATGGGCATGGGGCTGAGCGTTCTCGGCATCGTCGCGACGGTCGCCTTCGAAGTCGAGCACATCACCGTCATGAAGCCGGGCGAGACCACCGAGATCGCCGGGCGCACGCTGCGCTTCGAGGGCGTCGCGCCGGTGCAAGGGCCCAACTTCACCGAGACGCAGGCGCGCTTCGTGCTGATGCAGGGCGGCGTTTCGCGCGGCGCGCTGACGTCGGCCAAACGCATCTACACGGCCCGCCAGATGCCGACCACGGAAGCCGGCATCCTGACGCTGGGCCTGAGTCAGCTCTATGTCTCGCTGGGTGACGAGACCGGCGACGGCGGCATGGTCGTGCGCATCTGGTGGAAGCCGCTGGTCACCCTGATCTGGCTGGGCGGGGCGGTCATGATGGCAGGCGGCGCCGTCTCGCTGACCGATCGGCGGCTGCGCGTCGGCGCGCCGTCGCGGCGTACCCGGCCGTCGGCCGTGCCCTCCGGAGCCAAGGCGTGAGGCGGCTCGGCATCCTTGCCGCCGCGCTGCTGCTCGCCGTCGCGGCCGCAATACCCGCCGGCGCTGTGCAGCCGGGCGAGAGGCTGGCCGATCCGGCGCTGGAGGCGCGGGCGCGGTCGCTTTCGGCCGAGCTGCGCTGCATGGTCTGCCAGAACCAGTCGATCGACGATTCCGACGCGGAGCTTGCGCATGATCTGCGCGTGCTGGTGCGCGAGCGGCTGTCGGCCGGCGACACGGATGCGCAGGTGCTCGACTTCGTCGTCGCCCGCTACGGCGAGTTCGTGCTGCTCAAGCCGCGCTTCAACGCCCGCAACGCGCTGCTGTGGGGCACGCCCGTGCTGTTGCTGGTGGTGGGCGGCGCTGTCGTTTTCGCGTTCGGCCGATCAAGGCGGCGATACGCAAGCGAGAAGCTTTCCGGCGAGGAGCAGGCGGCGCTGCGGCGGATTCTCGATGAGAATGGCAAGGGGCGGCCAGAAGGCGCCTGACTGACAGCCACCCCTGACGCTTTGGTGGCCGACTGCGAGCTACGGGTGATTGCCGATCGCTGTCATCAGCTCGAACACACGCTGCTCCTCCGCGAATCCCTTGAGCGCGTGCCTGCCGAGGTCCCCGACCGCTTCGGCCGGCAGTTCGGCGGCGGCCTCGGCCGAGCAGACGGCGCGCTTGTCGAGCAGCTTGGCGATGCCTTCCAGCCGGCTGACATAATTGACCGTCGGGCCGACCACGGTGAAGTCGAGCCGGTCCCGGCTGCCGATGTTGCCGTAGACGAGCGGCCCGACATGCAGGGCGGCGACGAAGGGCAGGTCCCTGGCCGCTTCGTGAGCGAACGCGGCGGCGATGGCGCGGGCGGCGCGCAGGCAGGCATCCCGGCGTCCGGAGTCGCGCGCGGGAAAGACGGAAAGCACGCCGTCGCCGATGAACTTGAGCACGTCGCCGCCCTCGGCGCGCACCGAATCGACGACCACCTCGAAATAGCGTCCCAGCCGGTCGAGCAGCGCGTCCGGGGCTAGCCGTTCCGACTGGCCGGTGAAATCACGCATGTCGGTCACCAGCACCGCGGCTTCCGCCTCGGTCATCTGGCCGCGCTGGAAGTCGCCCTTGACGACGCGGCTTGCCGGGCCGGAGCCGAGATAGACCTCGAGCAGGCTCTCCATGGAATGGCGCATGGCAGCGGGTTCCAATGCGGCGGCGATCGCCGGCGCCAGTTCCTCGATCAACGCCACCTCCGGATCCGCGAAGCCGCTCGGCCGGTCCGTCGTGAAGGCGCCGACCTGCACCGAGCCGTCGCCATATTCGATAGGCAGGGCCAGATAGCCGGTGCTGCCGGCTTCCGCCAGCTCGAACAGCACGGGATGGTCGCGGCCCGCCACCAGATGTTCCAGCGAACATCGGAAGCTCGTGCGGGTGGTGATGACGTGCTCGAACGGGCTGCCGCGATAGGAGGCGGTGGAAAGCATGCTGCGCGGCACCGTGTAGAGCTCCGCGCCGCCGTCCCTGGTCCATATCACGCCCCAGGCGCCGATCAGCGGATTGGAAACCCTTTGGCCGATCCGCACCCGCCACAGCGGAACGCCGGCGGCGACCAGACGCTCCGCCAGCCCTCCGACAATCCCCTCCGGCGGAAGGCTTTTGCGCGCCGGGCCGATCAGCCAGGCGGCGATCGGCTGCAGTTGAGAATTTTCCAGGTCGGCCACGATGTCCTCCTGCGCCGCCACGCATCGGACATATAGGAGGAGGGCCGGGACAAGCGAAGTCCAAGCTCCCGCGAACATTACCTAAATTTCATGTGCCGGAAATGGCGCCGTAATGTGCCGGCTCCTATTTCTCTTGCCAGCGGATGCCGCTCGAGACGCATCCCTTCAAGAGGAATAGAGCGACCATGAACACCCCCAACACTCCCGTTTCGCGGACCCGCACGCGCCTGCTTGCAGCGGCCGCGTCCCTTGCCATTGCCGGTGCGATCGGCTTCGGTGCCGTCACCAGCGGCACGGCTCCCGTGTTCGCCGAAGCCGTCCGCATCGACGGACCGCAGGCCCCCGGCTTCGCCGACGTCGTCGAGAAGGTCTCGCCGGCCGTCGTCAGCGTCCAGGTCAAGGCCAAGATCTCGCCCGCGTCCGATCGCGGTCCCGACGTCTTCTCGGGCCCCGGCTTCGACGATCTTCCCAACGACCACCCGCTCAAGCGCTTCTTCCGCGAGTTCCGCGGCGACGGCGATCGCAGCGACCGCTGGCAGCAGCGTCGCGGCAATCGCGAGAACCCGCGTCCCCGTCCCATGTCCCAGGGCTCCGGCTTCTTCATCTCCGAGGACGGCTATCTCGTCACCAACAATCACGTCGTCGAGGGCGGCTCGGCCTTCACCGTGGTGATGGACAATGGCGACGAGCTTGACGCCAAGCTGGTCGGCACCGACCCGCGCACTGACCTCGCCGTGCTCAAGGTCGACGACAGCCGCAAGTTCACCTATGTCGACTTCGCCGACGACGGCAAGGTGCGCGTCGGCGACTGGGTCGTGGCGGTCGGCAATCCGTTCGGCCTCGGCGGCACGGTGACGGCCGGCATCGTCTCGGCGCGCGGCCGCGACATCGGCGCCGGCCCGTATGACGACTTCATCCAGATCGACGCGGCGGTCAACCGCGGCAATTCCGGCGGCCCGGCCTTCAACCTGAACGGCGAGGTCGTCGGCATCAACACCGCCATCTTCTCGCCGTCGGGCGGCAATGTCGGCATCGCCTTCGCCATCCCCGCCTCAACCGCGCGCGACGTGGTGAAGGACCTGATCCGCGACGGCAGCGTGTCGCGCGGCTGGATCGGCGTGCAGATCCAGCCGGTGACCAAGGACATCGCCGATTCGCTCGGCCTGGCCGACGCCAAGGGCGCCATCGTCTCCGAGCCGCAGGCCGACGGCCCGGCCGTCAAGGCCGGCATCAAGTCGGGCGACGTGATCACCGCCGTCGACGGCAAGCCGGTCGGCTCGCCGCGTGAGCTGGCCCGCCTCATCGGCGGTATCCAGCCCGGCAAGTCGGTCGACCTGACCGTGTGGCGCGACGGCAAGTCCGAGCAGGTCAAGCTCGAGCTCGGCACGCTGCCGGGCAGCGACACGCAGGCTTCGGCCGACGACGGCAAGCCGCAGCAGGTCGAGCCGTCCTCGCTCGCCGATCTCGGCCTGACCGTCGCTCCCTCCGAGGACGGCAAAGGCCTGGTCGTGACCGATGTCGATCCGGACAGCGATGCAGCCGACCGCGGCATCCAGCCCGGCGACGTGATCACCGCGGTCAATTCGCGCGAGGTCAAGGGTCCGAGCGACGTGACCACCGCCATGGACGACGCCGCCAAGGCCGGCCGCAAGGCCGTCCTCATGCAGCTCAGCCGCGACGACACCAGCCGCTTCGTGGCGCTGCCCATCGGCCGCAGCTGACCGGTGTTGCCGGCGTTCCGCCCGACCACCCCCCGGGCGGGGCCGGCAACGTCGGACCGGCCGGCGTAGTCAGTCTGTCACGGCCGGTTCGGCGGCAGCGGTCCATCGGGCCGCTGCCGCACAATTGCGAGGAAAGGCGATGAGCATCCTGCCGGCAGAATTTCGCGAATTCGCGTATGGTGATCCGATGAAGATTCTGGTCATCGAAGACGATCGCGAAGCCGCGGACTACCTGCAGAGGGCGCTTTCGGAGGCGGGGCATACCGTACACGTCGCCGGCGACGGCGACAGCGGCTTCACGCTCGCCGACACCGGCGACTACGACGTCATGGTGGTCGACCGCATGCTGCCGCGCCGCGACGGCCTGTCGGTCATCGCCGGGCTGCGTTCGCGCGGCAACAGCACGCCAGTGCTGATCCTCTCGGCGCTGGGCGAGGTCGACGACCGCGTCACCGGCCTGCGCGCCGGCGGCGACGACTATCTGACGAAGCCCTATGCCTTCACCGAACTGCTCGCCCGGGTCGAGGTTCTGTGCCGCAGGGCCAACATCAAGGATGCAGAGACCGTCTACAAGGTCGGCGACCTCGAACTCGACCGCCTGTCGCATACGGTGCGGCGCGCTTCCCGCGAGATCGTCCTGCAGCCGCGCGAGTTCAAGCTGCTCGAATATCTGATGCGGCATGCCGGGCAGGTGGTGACGCGCACCATGCTGCTCGAGAACGTCTGGGACTACCACTTCGATCCGCAGACCAATGTCATCGACGTCCATATCTCGCGCCTGCGCTCCAAGATCGAGAAGGGGTTCGACAGCCCGATCCTGCACACGGTGCGGGGCGCGGGCTACATGCTGAAGGCTGCATAGCGGATGCGGCTTCCCGCCAGCTTCAGGACCACGGCCGCCCGCCTCTCGGCGCTCTATCTGCTGCTGTTCGGCCTGTGCGCGGTGGCGCTCGTCTTCTACATGACCGCTCTGTCGGCGCGCATGCTCGCCTCGCAGACGCAAGACACCATCAACGAGGAGGTGGTCGGGCTTGCCAACGCCTACCAACGCGGCGGGCTGCCGCTGCTGGTGCGCACCGTCGAGCGGCGCTCGCGCCAGCCCGGTGCCAATCTCTATCTGATCGCCGATGCCAACGGCCGCATCCTTTCCGGCAATGTCGAGAGCCTGGAGCCCGGCGTGCTCGACGTGGAAGGCTGGACCGAGCGGCCGTTCTCCTACCAGCGGTTCGGCGAGGGAGAGCGCCGCGCGCGCTCCGCCGCGGTGCCCGAAGCGCCCGCGGCGGAATCCGAGGTCCGGCATGCGGCGATCGCGCTGGTGCTGAGGATGCCCAACCAGATGATCATGCTGGTCGGCCGCGACCTCGGCGAGCCTGAGCGCTTCCGCGTCATCGTGCGCCGCTCGCTGATGGCGGCGCTCGGCATCATGGGCGTCGGCGCGCTGCTGATCTGGTTCTTCGTCGGCCGCCGCGCGCTGAAGCGCATCGACAACGTGTCGGAGGCGAGCCGCCGCATCATGGGCGGCGACCTGAGCGGACGCCTGCCGGTGACCGGGGCCGGCGACGAGTTCGACCGGCTGTCGGAAAACCTCAACGTCATGCTCGGCCGCATCGCCGAACTCAATGAGGGCCTGAAGCAGGTTTCCGACAACATCGCCCACGACCTGAAGACCCCGCTGACGAGACTGCGCAACCGCGCCGAGGCGGCGCTGGGCGGCGCACCGGGCGACAAGGGCTACCGCGAGGCGCTGGAGGCGACGATCGCCGAATCCGACCAGCTCATCCGCACCTTCAACGCCATCCTGATGATCTCGCGGCTGGAGGCCGGCTATTCGGCCGAGCAGACGGCGCCGGTCGACCTGAGCGAGGTGGTTCGCGACGTGGTCGAGCTCTACGAGCCGGTGGCCGAGGAGACGGAGGTGGCGCTGGCTGCCGATGTCCCCGCGGGCATGACCATCGAAGGCAACCGCGAGCTGATCGCCCAGGCGGTCTCCAATATCGTCGACAACGCCATAAAATACACGGCCGGTACCAACGCCGCGCCCAGGGTGACGGTGGCGCTGGAGAAGCGGGGCGGCGAGATCGTGCTCGCCGTTTCAGACAACGGCCCCGGCATTCCGGAGGAGGCCGACCGCAAGCGCGCCACCGAGCGCTTCGTACGGCTGGAGCAGAGCCGGTCGCAGCCGGGCTCCGGCCTCGGCCTCAGCCTCGCCAAGGCGGTGATGAAATTCCACGGCGGCCGTCTTGATCTAGAGCCGCGCGATCCCGGACTATCCGTCAACATGAGCTTTCCGGTCGGGAGGGAGACCTAGATGGCGGGAGCGGCGGACAAGGCAGTGGCAAAACCGCGTCTGTTCGAAGGCAGGCCGGCCCGGCTGAAGCCGCTCGATCCGGCCGAGGCAAGGAGGGAGCTGCGCGACGTCGCCGAGGCGGCGAAGGAGAAGAATCTGCCGCGCCTGTCGGCGCTGCTGTCGGGCCGCGACGCCGAGGCGGAGTTCCTCGCCGCCGTGTTCGACCTGTCCGATTTCATGCGCGACTGCGCCCGCCGCCGGCCGGAGATGCTCGATCAGCTCTTCGACGTCTCTGTCGAGGGCCGGCTTGCCGCGATCGTCGCGGCGGTGCGCGGACTGCCCTTCACCGACGGCGTCACCGAGAAGGCGCTGATGACCGACCTGCGCCGGCTGAAGCTGGAGGCGCATTTCCTGATCGCGCTCGACGATCTCGCCGGCATGACCGGCGCGGACAAGTCGGTGCGCCGCCTGAGCGACCTGGCCGACGCCTGCACCGCCGCGGCGATCGACTTCCTGCTGCGCGACGCGCATGAGGCCGGCAAGCTGAAGCTGCCCGATCCGGCAAAACCCGGTGAGGGTTCCGGCTGGATCGTGCTCGGCATGGGCAAGCTCGGCGCCCATGAGCTCAATTTTTCTTCCGATATCGACCTGGTGGTGTTCTTCGAGCCGGAGGCGCCGGCGATCCTCGATCGGCTCGAGGCCACCGACCTGTTCTCGCGGCTCACCAAAAGGCTGGTGCGCATCCTGCAGGACCGTACCGAGGCCGGTTATGTCTTCCGCACCGACCTGCGGCTGCGGCCGGACCCCGGCTCGACGCCGCTGGCGCTTCCCGTCGAGGCCGCGCTCAACTATTACGAGGCACGCGGCCAGAACTGGGAGCGCGCCGCCATGATCAAGGCGCGGCCGGTGGCCGGCGACATCGCTGCCGGCGGGAGGTTCCTGAAGGAGCTGCAGCCCTATGTCTGGCGCAAGTACATGGATTTCGCGGCGATCGCCGACGTGCATTCGATCAAGCGCCAGATCCATGCGCACAAGGGCCATGGCGAGATCGCCGTCAGGGGCCACAACGTCAAGCTCGGGCGCGGCGGCATCCGCGAGATCGAGTTTTTCGTGCAGACGCAGCAGCTCATCGCCGGCGGCCGCTTCCCGGAGCTACGCGGCCGCCAGACCGTGCCGATGCTGGCCGAGCTCGCCAAGCACCGCTGGATCACGGCGGAGGCGCGCGACGCGCTCGCCGCGCAATACTGGTTCCTGCGTCGCGTCGAGCACGCCATCCAGATGGTGGCGGACGAACAGATACACACGTTGCCGGAGACAGATGAGGGGCTCGACCGCATCGGCTGCCTGCTGGGCTACGACGGCTGCGACGATTTTTCGGCGGCGTTCCGCGCCTCGCTGCAGGAGGTCGAGAGCCACTATGCGGCGCTGTTCGAGAGCGCGCCCGAACTTTCCTCGGGCGTCGGCAATCTTGTCTTCACCGGCGACGTCGACGATCCCGACACGCTGCAGACGCTGAAGCGGCTCGGCTTCGAGCGGGCGAGCGACATCTGCCGGGTCATCCGCTCCTGGCATTTCGGCCGCTACCGGGCGACCCGCTCGGCCGAGGCGCGCGAGCGGCTGACCGAGCTGACGCCGGCGCTGCTGCAGGCCTTCGGCAAGACCCGGCGCGCCGACGAGGCGCTGCTGCGCTTCGACGCCTTCCTGGCCGGCCTGCCCGCCGGCATCCAGCTGTTCTCGCTGCTGCAGTCCAACCCGGCGCTGCTGAAGCTGCTCGCCACCATCATGAGCGCAGCACCCGCGCTCGCCGCCATCATCACCCGGCGGCCGCACGTCTTCGACGGGCTGCTCGACCCGGCGCTGCTGGCCGAGCTGCCGAGCCGCGACTACCTGGCCGGCCGCCTGGCTTCTTTCGTGGCGAGCGCCACGGCGCATGAGGAGGTGCTCGACCGGCTGCGCATCTTCGCATCCGAGCAGAAGTTCCTGATCGGGGTGCGGCTGCTGGCCGGCGCGATCGATGCGGCGCGGGCGGGAAAGGCGTTCTCCGACCTTGCCGACCTCACCATCGGGGCGGCGCTGGACGCGGTGGTCGCCGAATTCGCCATCCGCCACGGCCACGTGCCCGGCGGGCGCGTCGCCATCCTCGGCATGGGCAAGCTCGGCAGCCGCGAGCTGACGGCGGGCTCCGACGTCGATTTGATCCTGCTCTACGACCACGACCAGGACGCCGAGGAATCGGACGGCGACAAGCCGCTGGCGCCCTCGCACTATTACGCGCGCATGACGCAGCGCCTGATCGCCGCGGTCTCGGCGCAGACCGCCGAAGGCGTGCTCTACGAGCTCGACCTCAGGCTCCGGCCTTCCGGCAACAAGGGGCCGGTCGCCACCCATATCGATGCCTTCCGCAAATACCAGCGCAACGACGCCTGGACCTGGGAGCACATGGCGCTGGTACGCGCCCGGCCGGTGGCGGGGGACACGGGGCTCTGCGCCGAGGTCGAGGCGGAGGTCGAGGCGGTGCTGGCGCTGCCGCGCAAGCCGGCCAAGGTCTTGAAGGAAGCGGCCGACATGCGCCGGCTGATCGAGGAGGAGAAGCCGCCGCGCGACATGTGGGACATCAAGCTGATCCCCGGCGGGCTGATCGACCTCGAATTCATCGCGCAATGCGCGGTGCTGACCGGCAATGCCGAGGGCGACCGTGTCACCGGCACGGCGGAGGTGCTGGCGCGGCTTTCGCCCGCCTTCGCCGACGCGCAGACGCGGCAGGAGCTTTGCGACGCCGATGCGCTGTACGCGGCGCTCACGCAGATGATCAGGCTTTGCCTGACCGGTCCGTTCGAGCGCAAGGAGGCGCCGCCCGGCCTCATCGATCTTCTCATCGGGGCGACCGACTTGCCAGACATCGGCGTGCTTGAAGCGCACGTCAAGGAGACGGCGCAGCGGGTCCGAAGCCATTTCGGCCGGCTGCTTCGTGCCGGGGGGACCTGACGGCCGGACGCCGTCACGTCGCGCCGGAACCGCATCGGGGGTGACGATGCAAAGGAGAGCAGGAATGAAGACTTCCACGAAACTGGCGATGGCCTTCCTGGCGGTGGCCACGGCATCAGGCAGCGCGGCCTTCGCCGACGAGAGGCCGCGCGAGCGCGGCGAACGCGAGAACCTCCGCTTCGAGCGCGCGGATGCCGATTCCAGCGGCGACGTGACCTTCGAGGAGTTCGCGGCGGCGATGAAGAGCCGCATCGGCGCGGCCGATACCGACGGCGACGGCAAGATGACGGTGGCCGAGATCGCCTCCGAGATCGAGCGCATGCGCGCCGAGCGGCGGGCGCGGCGCATCGTCGAGCGCTTCGACGCGGACGGCGACGGCATGCTGACGGCGGCCGAGATCGAGTCACGTCAGAAGAAGATGTTCGCGCTGATGGACCGCAACGACGACGGCAAGATCGTGCCGGAGGAGATGCGGCAGGGCAGGAACTGGCGGCGGTAACGCTGCTTCCCTCCCCCTTAAGGGGGAGGGCAATCGCATATGGAGCTACCCCCACCCCTCAAGGGGGAGGGGGACCGGCTGGCGTCTCCGCCGACCACGAATCGTCGACGGTTTCGCATTGCATAGCAGCCGCAAAGTCCCCCTCCCCCTTGAGGGGAGGGGTTAGGGGTGGGGGTAACGGAGCAGCGAAATTCGTCGCCGTCTGCCATATGCGATTGCCCTGCCCTCAAGGGGGAGGGCAGTCGCTGCGCCTTACTCCGCCGCTTCCCGCATCGGCTCGGGGCGGGCCACCGCCGGCGTCTTGCGCGCGGGGATGCGCACCGACACGATGGTACCGACGCCCTCGGTCGAGCGGATCTTCAGCTTGCCGCCGTGCAGCTCCGCCAGCGAGCGTGAGATGGCGAGCCCGAGCCCGGAGCCGGCATGGCTCTTGGAGAACTGGTTCTGCACCTGCTCGAACGGCCGGCCGAGCTTGGTCAGCGCGCTTTTCGGGATGCCGCAGCCATTGTCCTCGATGGTCAGCATCATCGCGCCGGCGACGTTCTTGGCGCGCACCAGGATGTGGCCGCCTTCGCCGGTGAATTTGACTGCGTTGGAGAGCAGGTTGATGACGATCTGCTTGATGGCGCGGCGGTCGGCGACCAGCGTCATCGCCTCGGCGATGCGGGTCTCCACGGCGATCGACTTCTGCGCCGCCTGCAGCGAGATGACCCGCACCGTCTCGCTGATCAGCGGGTGCACGTCGATCTCCTCGCGCTCCATCGAGAACTGGCCGGCCTCGATCTTCGACATGTCGAGGATGTCGTTGATGACGCCGAGCAGGTGCTTGCCGCTGCTGTTGATGTCGCCGGCATATTCCTCGTAGCGCGGCGAGCCCAGCGGTCCGAACAGCTTTGACGCCATCAGCTCGGAGAAGCCGATGATGGCGTTGAGCGGCGTGCGCAGCTCGTGCGACATGTTGGCGAGGAATTCCGACTTGGCGCGGTTCGCGGCCTCGGCGCGGTCCTTCTCCTTCATGTATTTCCGGTTGAGGTCGACCAGCTCGCGCGTGCGCTCCTCCTCGTTGCGGCGCGCCTGGCTGAGATCGTGCAGATTGGCCATCAGCCGGCGCTCGCCGTCGAGCAGCTTCTCCTGGTGCTGCTTGATCAGCGTGATGTCGGTGCCGAGCGAGACGGTGCCGCCGTCGCGCGTCTTGAGCTCGTTGACCTGCAGCCAGCGGCCGTCGGCGAGCTGGCGCTCGTAGGTGGCGCCGCCGCGCGGCCCGTTCGGGTTGGCGATGCGCCGCTCGGCGACGAAGGCGGTCATGCGGCCTTCCAGTTCCTGGCGCGGAGTGCCGGGCAAGGTGTCCCGGTCGGAGAGGCCGCTGTCCTGCTGGTATTTGGTGTTGCACATGACCAGACGGCCGGCCGCGTCCCACAGCACGAAGGATTCGCTGATGCTCTCGACGGCCGTGCGCAGCCGCAGATCGGCGGCCTCGGAGCGCGCGGCGAGATGGCGCTGCTCGCTGACGTCGACGGCGATGCCGATGAGCTTGATCTCGGAGGCCTCGGCGTCGATCACCTGGGCGCGCGCCCGCACCCAGATCCAGCGCCCCTCGGCATGGCGCATGCGGAAAACCTGGTCGATGTTGTCGATCTCGCGCGCCACGATCTTTTCGGCAAGGTGGAACAGGTCGTGGTCGTCGCGATGGATGATGCCGGCGACCTCGCCGAAGGACAGCATCGACTCGCAGGGCTCGTAGCCCAGCATCTCGTACATGGAGCGCGACCAGTACATCTTGCCGCGCACCATGTCCCAGTCCCACAGGCCGCAGCGGCCGCGGATGAGGGCGAGGTCGATGCGCTGGTGGGCGTCGCGATAGACGCGGTCCGCCGTCTGGGCGCGGCCCGCCTGGCGGAAATAGGCGTAGAGCACGATGATCAGCACGCTGCCGGTCAGCACGAACAGGGTGATGTTGAGCGAGACGGCGCGCCGCCAGTCGGCGAAGACGGCATCCTGCGGGACCAGCGCGGCCGCAGCGACGCTGCGGTCGGACGAAAGGTCGACGGCGGCGAACCACGGCTGGCCGTCTATGGTCACCGCCGCCACGCCGGCCCGGTCGCCGAACATGAACAGCGGCTGGCCGCCGGAGACGATCGCGTCGAGGCGCGCGCCGCGCCAGGCCGAAGCGGACGGCGTGACCGCCAGCACGGTGAATCGCTCGTCCGTCACCGCGAGCACATGGCGGGAGCCGAGCATGGCCCGACGGTTCGCGTCGTCGACGAGCGCGCGCGCATCGGTCGCCCGGTCGCCCTCGTCGATGTTGGCCAGCTCGGCTTGCAGGCCCGCCGCGGCGAGCGCCAGCACGGTACGCGCATTGCGCTCGACCTCGTCGTGCTGGGCGAGCAGCGATAGTACGCGGACGGTCGCGATGACGATCAGGAAGACGATCACCAGGATGGGGATGGAACGCCTGAGCAGCGGCTCGATCGCCAGCAGCCGGCGATAGGTGGGGGCCAGGAACAGGCTGCCGCTGGTGCGAGCCCCCTTGCGCCCGGCAAAAGCCGATCTGTCGGGCGCGATCCACGCGTCCGTCCTTGCCATGAGAATGGCTCCCCGATTTTCCAGATGATCCGGGTAAGCCGCACGCCCGAATCTGCCCTAAAGAATCAGACGCGATTCGCCTTGTCCAGTGGGCTGTTAAAAAACCGTCAAGCCGATCCCTGCCGATGTGAACAATTTGCGCGCAGGCTCGCGTACCGCACCCAGGATACTGTTGCAAGCATAATAAGTTTATGCTTATGATAAGCAATGTCTTATGATTACGCCGCGATGATCGCGCTCGCCGATCCCACGCGCCGCCAGGTGTTCGAACTCGTGGCGGAGCAGCCGCGCTCGGTTGCCGAACTGACGCGCTGCCTGCCGGTGTCGCAGCCGGCGGTCTCGCAGCATCTCAAGGTCCTGAAGGACGCGCGCCTGGTGCACGCCGAGCCGCGTGGCGCGAGCAACATCTACCATATCGATCCGCACGGGCTGGGAGAGATGCGCGCCTGGCTCGACCGCATATGGGGGGAAGCGCTGGACGCTTTTCGTAAGGAGATCAACGACAGCAGGGAGAAGGAGCGATGAACGCCATGACCAAGCCCGCGCCGGTACGGAAATCCACGACCATCGACGTGCCGATCGCCAAGGCCTTCGACGTGTTCACGGCCGGCTTTGGCCGCTGGTGGCCGGCCACGCATTCGATCGGCACCTCGCCGCTGAGAAAGGCGGTGATCGAGCCGCGCGCCGGAGGCCGCTGGTACGAGATCGGCGACGACGGAAGCGAATGCGACTGGGGCGAGGTGCTGAGATGGGAGGCGCCGACGCTGCTCGTGCTTGCCTGGCGGATCGGCGCCGACTGGCGCTACGACGCCGCGCTGCACACCGAGGTCGAAGTCCGCTTCGTCCCGGTCGGCGACCAGCAGACGCGTGTCGAACTGGAGCACCGGCTGCTCGAGAACATGGGCGATGCCGCCGAAGCGGCGCGCCGCGCCTATGACGCCGAAGGCGGATGGCCGGGCCTGCTTGCCGCTTATCAGGCGGAGGTCGCCCGTTCGGCGTGAGCGGACCGGTCAGGGTCCGCAGCGGCGCAGCACGCTGAACTGGAACGCCTGCTTAGTGCCCCAGGGTGTCGTGTGGACATGGCGGCGCTCGTCGACGAGTCGGAACGAGGATCCGACGGTCGCCGCGAGCGCTGCCGGCTCGTAGCGCATTACCGGAAGTCCGCTGCAGCGTTCCGGACCGTCGGCCGCGAAGGTCGCGATGACGGCATGTCCGCCGGGCTTCACCGCTGCCGCGAGCCGCTCCACATAGGCGGCCCGTTCGTCCGGTTCGGTGAGGAAGTGGAAGGCCGCCCGGTCGTGCCAGACGTCATAGATGCGGGTAGGGCGCCACCGGGTCACGTCGGCAACGATCCACTCGACAGCGTCCGCAGCCCCGCCGAGTCTGGCTTTCGCCGCATCGAGTGCCGTCTGCGAGACGTCCAGCACGGCAAGGGCGTGCCATCCATGGCCGAGCAGCGCGTCGACCAGGCGCGAGGCGCCGCCGCCGACATCGATCAGCGAGGATGCGGCGTTCGCTCCAGTCCGTCCGATCAGGTCGAGCGAAACGGCGGGCCGGTCCTCGAACCAGCTCACGCCGGCTTCCCCCTTCTCCGAATAGGTTTTCTGCCAGTGGCTTTGGCTGCTTGTCTCGTCCATCGCGAAAAGGCCGTTTGGGCCACTATACGCTCACGCCAGCGTGCGTTCCACGATGTCGCTGAGATCGGCCGACAGTCCCGGCGTCGAGGCGATCAGGACCAGCGCCTGGCGCGCCAACTCCTGCCGCTTCGGCTCGAGCGAGCGCCATGAACGCAGGCCGGTCGCCAGCCGTGCGGCCACCTGCGGGTTGCGCTTCTCGATCTCCAGGATGGTTTCCGCGAACAGCGCGTAGCCGGCGCCGTCGGCGCGGTGGAAGCCGGTCTGGTTGCCGCTGAAGAAGGTACCGAACAGCGAGCGCAGCCGGTTGGGGTTGCCGAAGGAGAAGGCCGGATGGGCGGAGAGGCCGCGCACCGCCTCGACCGCCGCCGGGCCGGGCGCCGCCGCCTGGATGGCGAACCACTTGTCCATCACCAGCGCGTCGCCGGAGAAGGTCTTTTCGAACCGGGTCAGTGCCTCCAGCGCTTGCGGCGTGCCCTGATGGCGGTGCGCCAGAACGGTCAGCGCGGCGGCACGGTCGGTCATGTTGCTCGCGGCATGAAAATGCCGGGCGGCGAGGTCGGCGCCGCCGGCGAGCGTCGAGCGGTAGTCGAGCAGCACGTTGCGCAGCGCCCGGCGCCCGGCGCTTGCCGCGTCGGGACTGAACGGGCCGCTGTCCGCCAGGCGCTCATAAGCGGCCGCGAAGAACTCCGCATTGACCTCGGCGATGCCACGCAGAAGCGCCTCGCGGGCGGCAAAGATGGCGTCGGGATCGATGTTGCTGCCGATCTCGCGGGCGATGTCGGCCTCGCCGGGAGGCGTCAGCGCCAGCGCCCGGAACGCCCGCTCCAGACCGTCATCGCCCAGGACCGCAGCGGCCAGTTCGGCGATCGCCGGCGAAAACGGCGGCGCCCGGTCGTCGCGGATGTGCCTGGAGGCGGCGATCAGCGCATCGGTCATGACCGTGTTGAAGGCCTGCCAGCGCGAGAACGGATCGCCGTCGTGGCGGGCAAGGAAGAGCTGGTCCTCGAGCCGCTGCTCGACCGACAGCGTGATCGGCGCCGAAAAGCCGCGGTTGAGCGAGATGGCCGGCCGCTCGGCGATGCCGGAGAAGGTGACCGTATGCCGGCGCTTGCGCAGGTGGATCACGCCGTCCTCCACCGCCGCGCCGTCCGCCGCCGCATAGGCAAGATCGCGCCCGTCCGACCCGACCAGGCCGAAGGCCAGCGGGATGTGCATGAGGCGCTTGCGGCTCTCGGACGGCGTCGGCGGCACCGACTGCTCGATCTGCAGGGTGAACTGCGCGGCAGCGGCGTCATGCGAGGAGGTGACGGTGACGTTGGGCGTGCCGGCCTGATGGTACCACAGCGCGAATTGGCCGAGATCCTTGCCGGACGCATCCTCGAACGCCTTGAGAAAATCCTCGATGGTGGCGGCCTCGCCGTCGTGCCGCTCGAAATAGAGGTCCATGCCCTTGCGGAAATCCTCGGCGCCGAGGATCGTGCGGATCATGCGCACGACTTCCGAACCCTTTTCGTAGACGGTCGCCGTGTAGAAGTTGTTGATCTCGCGATAGCGCCGCGGCCGAACCGGATGCGCCAGCGGTCCCTGGTCCTCCGGGAACTGGTGGGCGCGCAGCGTGCGCACCTCGGCGATGCGCTTGACTGGGCGCGAACGCTGGTCGGCGGAGAATTCGTGGTCGCGGAAAACGGTCAGCCCTTCCTTCAGGCAGAGCTGGAACCAGTCGCGGCAAGTGATTCTGTTGCCTGTCCAATTGTGGAAATACTCATGCGCGATGATCGCCTCGATGTTGGCGAAATCGGCGTCCGTCGCGGTGTTCTCGTCGGCCAGCACGTATTTGTCGTTGAAGATGTTGAGGCCCTTGTTCTCCATTGCGCCCATGTTGAAGTCGGATACCGCGACGATGTTGAACACGTCGAGGTCGTATTCGCGGCCGAACACCTGCTCGTCCCACGTCATGGAGCGCTTGAGCGCGTCCATGGCATAGCCGGCCAGGTGCTGCTTGCCGTGCTCGACATAGATGCCGAGCGATACCTTGCGGCCCGACATGGTGGTGAAATGGTCGGCGACTACGCCGAGGTCGCCCGCCACCAGCGCGAACAGATAGGACGGCTTCGGAAACGGATCGTGCCAGACGGCGAAATGCCGGCCGCCGCCGAGATCACCGTTCTCGGTAGGATTGCCGTTGGAGAGCAGCAGCGGCGCCTCCTGGCGCAGCGCCTCGATGCGCACGGTGTAGACGGACAGGATGTCCGGCCGGTCGAGGAAATAGGTGATGCGGCGAAAACCTTCCGCCTCGCATTGCGTGCAGTAGACGCCGTTGGAGCGGTAGAGGCCCATCAGCGCGGTATTCTGCGACGGCGCGATCTCGGTCTCGATGGTCAGCGTGAACTCCGCCTGGTCGGGCGTCGCATGGATCACCAGCTGGTCGGGCGTCGCCGCATAGGCGTCCTGCGCAAGCGGCATGCCGTCCAGTTCCAGCCGGCGCAGCACCAGCCCGTCGCCATCGAGCGTCAGCGGCGCGCCGCGCTCACCCGGATCGCGCCGGCGGATGGTGAGCGTTGCCGTGACGATGGTGCTGTCGGGGGAAAGCACGAACCGAAGCTCGGTGCGCGGGATCAGGTAGTCGCTCGGCCGGTAGTCCTCGAGCCGGAAGACCTGGCCGGTATCGGTACGCATCATCGGGCATTCCTGTTGGGGGCGACGGCCAGCGCGAAACTGGCCCAACAAATCCGGGGTGTTGCTCTTTACACGAAACCGTCTCTCGACAAAACTGACGGAGCTCTTATCTCCAGAGCGTAACCCGCCACACATTTCCCGGAGCCGACATGACCGTCTTTACACCCAAGTTCGGGATGGGCGCGTCCGTGACGCGTCTGGAGGACCAGTCCTTCATCACCGGCAAGGGCCGCTATACCGACGACATCTCCAGGCCAGGCCAGCTGCATGGCTACGTGCTGCGCTCGCCGGCTGCCAAGGCCTCCTTCCGCATAATTTCGACCGAGGCGGCGCGCGCCGCGCCCGGCGTGCATCTGGTGCTGACCGGCGCCGACCTTCGCAAGCTCGGCGCGCTGAAATCCGGCGTCATGCAGCGCCAGCCCGACGGCAGCAAGGCGCCGACCCGCGACATTCCCATCCTGTGCACCGACCGGGTGAACTATGTCGGCGACGCCGTCGCCTTCGTCGTGGCCGACAGCCGGGCTCTGGCGCAGGACGCGGCCGAACTGATCGAGATCGACTATGATTCGGAGGAGGCGGCCGGCAAGACGGCCACTGCGCTCGATCCGGAGACGCCGCTGGTCTGGCCGGAGCTCGGCTCGAACCGCGCCTTCACCTACCAGTTCGGCGAGCCGGCAAAGGTCGGGGCTGTCTTCGACAAGGCCGAGCGCGTCACGCGCATCGCCTTCTACAACAACCGGCTGGTCTGCAACTACATGGAGGCCCGTGCCGCGATCGGCGAGGTCGAGGAGGGTAGCGGCCGCCTGGTGCTCACCACCGGCTCGCAGGGCGTGCATTCGATGCGGACGATCCTGGCGAAGCAGGTGTTCGACATCGATCCCGGACAGCTTCGCGTCATCACGCCCGACGTCGGCGGCGGCTTCGGCCCTAAGAGCTTCGTCTATCGCGAATACGCGCTGGTGCTGGAATCCGCCAGGCGGCTCGGCCGGCCGGTCAAGTGGACGGGCGACCGCACCGAGCATTTTTTGACCGATGCGCAGGGCCGCGACAATGTCGTCGAGGCCGAGATGGCGATGGATGCCGAGGGCCGCTTCCTGGCGCTGCGCGTGAAGCTCACCGCAAACATCGGGGCCTACATCTCGCAGTACGGCCCGTTCATCCCCTATGTCGGCGCCACCATGTCGACCGGCGTCTACGACATCCCCGAACTTGATGTCGCCATCGCCGGCGTCTACACCAACACCTGCCCGGTCGACGCCTATCGCGGCGCCGGCCGGCCCGAGGCGGCCTTCCTGCTGGAGAAGCTGGTCGACGCCTGCGCCCGCGACCTCGGCCTGCCGCGCGAGGAGATAAGGCGGCGCAACTTCATCAGGCCTGAGCAGTTCCCCTACCGCACGGCGACGGGGCGCCTCTATGACGTCGGCGAGTTCGACGGCCACATGACGCAGTCGATGGAGCGCGCCGACTGGGCCGGCTTCGACGCCCGCGCCGAGGCGGCGCGGGCGAACGGAAAAATCCGCGGCATCGGCATGGCGACCTATATCGAGGCCTGCGCCTTCCCCGGCTCCGAGCCTGCGCATGTCCAGCTCAACGAGGAAGGCACCGTCACCCTGTTCATCGGCACCCAGTCGAACGGCCAGGGACACGCCACCGCCTATGCGCAGTTCGTCTCGGAGAAGCTCGGCCTCGACATCGAAAAGGTGATCGTCCACCAGGGCGATACCGACAAGCTGGACGACGGCGGCGGCACCGGCGGCTCGCGCTCGATCCCGCTCGGCGGCGTCTCGGCGTCGCGCGCCGGCGAGGACCTC
Organism: Kumtagia sp.; assembly: GCF_059502445.1. NCBI lineage: Bacteria > Pseudomonadati > Pseudomonadota > Alphaproteobacteria > Hyphomicrobiales > Phyllobacteriaceae > Kumtagia > Kumtagia sp. Next base: position 8,673 of record NZ_JCACER010000061.1, on the reverse strand, counting down.
GCCGTCAAGCTGCGTAGGCTTGCGGCCGACGAGCTTGAGGCCTCGGCCTCCGACATCGAGCTCGTCGACGGCGAGGCGCGCATCGTCGGCACCGACCGGGCGATGAGCTTCGCCGCGCTTGCCAAGGCGGCGAAGCGCCCCGACGACCTGAAGGGTTTTGGCGAGTTCGTGCAGGAGGAATGCACCTATCCGAACGGCACCCATATCTGCGAGGTGGAGATCGACCCGGACACCGGCCGCACCGCGGTGGTCGCCTACACGATCGTCGACGATTTCGGCGTGACGGTGAACCCGCTGCTGCTGGCCGGCCAGGTGCATGGCGGCGTCGTCCAGGGGCTCGGCCAGGCGCTGACCGAGGATGCCGTCTATGGCGAGGACGGGCAGCTCCTGACCGCGAGCTTCATGGACTACGGCATGCCGCGTGCCGACGACGTGCCGTCCTTCCATTTCGAGACGCGCAACGTGCCCTCGACCACCAACGCGATGGGCATCAAGGGCGCCGGCGAGGCCGGCACGATCGGCGGCACGCCGGCGGTGATGAACGCCGTCACCGACGCGCTGTGGCGTGCCTATGGCATCGGCCATATCGAGATGCCGGCGACGCCGTCGCGCGTGTGGGCGGCGATCGCCGAAGCGTCGGCGCGGTGAGTCCGGGCGGCAGCGCCCACCCCGACAGGCCGCTCACCGGGATCGCCTTCAAGGTCACCTCCGTGGTGGCCTTCGTCGCCATGTCGAGCACGATCAAGGCGGCCGGCCCGTTGCCGGCCGGCGAGGTCGTGTTCTTCCGCTCGTTCTTCGCCATGCTGCCGATCATGGCCTTCCTGGCGTTGCGCGGCGACCTGGCGAAGGCTTTCCACACGGCGCGGCCGTTCAGCCATGTGGCGCGCGGCTGCGTCGGCGTCACGGCCATGGGCCTCGGCTTCTACGCGCTGGCGCGGCTGCCGCTGCCCGAGGCGATCACGCTCAACTACGCCCAGCCGCTGCTGGTCGTCGTCTTCAGCGCGATCATCCTGCGCGAGACCATCCGCGTCTATCGCTGGAGCGCCGTCGTGGTCGGCCTGCTCGGCGTCTTCATCATCGCCTGGCCGAAACTGACGCTGTTCGGCGGCGCCGGCAGCTTTGGCGGCGACGAGGCGGCGGGGGTGATCGCCGCGCTCGCCGCGGCGGGCGCGTCGGCGCTGGCGATGATCCTGGTGCGCAGCCTGGTCCACACCGAGAAGACCGGCACCATCGTTTTGTGGTTTTCGCTGTCGGCGACGGTGCTGTCGCTGGTGACCATACCGTTCGGCTGGAGCGCGCTTACCGCCGGCCAGGCCGCGCTGCTGGTCTGCGCCGGCATATGCGGCGGCATCGGCCAATTGCTGATGACCGAAGGCTATCGCCATGCCGAGGCCTCGGTGGTGGCGCCGTTCGAATACACCTCCATGATCTTCGGCATCGCCGTAGGCTACCTGCTGTTCGGCGACGTGCCGACGCTGCACATGCTGGTCGGCGGCGCCATCGTCGTCGGCGCCGGCCTGTTCATCATCCTGCGCGAGCGCCAGCTCGGCATCGAGCGGGCGAAAGCGCGCGAGGCCGCCCCGCCGCAATAGGGCGCACCTTCCCTCCCCCTCGAGGGGAGGGTGCCGAGCGAAGCGAGGCGGGTGGGGTCGCTTCGGCAGCGCTCACCGGCCGCTTCGCGGCCACCCTCCCCTCAAGGGGGAGGGAAGGCCTGCCGCATCGTCTCCGCCGTCTCCGGATCGGCAGGGAAGAACGACTCGATCGCCAGCTCCGAAAGCGTCACGTCGAGCGGCGTGCCGAACACGGTGATGGTCGAGATGAAGGACAGCACGGCGTCGCCCATGCGCAACTGCAGCGGCACGGCGATCGGCGAGTAGTTCTGCGGGGACGGCGGCGGGCCGGTCCGCTTCGGCACGGGGTAGCCGCGCAGCTCGCGCTCCAGCTCGACGATCTCCGGGTCGGCGACGGCCTGGTTCAGCCGGTGCAGCCGCTCGACGATGTGGTCGCGCCACTCGGCGAAGTTGACGATGCGCGGCGCCACGCCTTGCGGATGCAGGCTGAGCCTGAGCACGTTGACCGGCGGCGCCAGCAGCGCCGGGTCGGCCACCTCGGCGAGGAAGGGCGCGAGGGCTGCGTTGGCGCGCACCAGGTTCCAGTGCCGGTCGACGGCGAGCGCCGGGTTCGGCTCGTGGCCCTTCAGCACCATCTCGACCGCGGCCAGCGCCGGCGCCATCGCCGCCTCGTCGAGGCCGCGCTCGACGAAGCCCGGCGCATAGCCGGCGGCGAGCAGCAGCCGGTTGGTCTCGCGCAGCGGCAGGCCGAGCCGCTCGGCGATCAGCAGCACCATCTCGCGCGACGGTTTTGCGCGGCCGCTCTCCACGAAGCTCAAATGCCGCTGCGAGATCTCGGCCTCCAAGGCGAGGTCGAGCTGGCTCATGCGACGGCGGGTGCGCCATTCGCGGATGAGCGGACCGGGGGAGGCGAGGGCGGTGTGCATGGCGAGGAGTTTAGGCGACCACCGGGATCAATTCCATTACCTCCGACGTAATCGCCAGGCAGCAGGGCCTCGGCCATCCTGGAAGCATTCCGGCGAAAAGGCCGGGCCCACCGAAAGGATGATGCCATGACCATTTCCATCACGCCCTTCCTGCGCAACGCGCTTCTGCTGGACGCCGTCGTCTCGGGTGCCGCGGCCGTGCTGATGGCCGGTGGCTCCGCGCTGCTTTCGCCGCTGCTCGGCCTGCCCGAGCCGCTGCTGTTCTGGGCGGGCATCGCGCTCGTCCCGTTCGTGGCGCTACTGGTTGTCCTGTCGCGCCGCCCCTCGGTCCCGCGGCTGCTGCTGGTCGACGTGATCGGCATCAACGCGCTGTGGGTGGCGGCAAGCATCGGCCTGTTGTTCACCGGCTGGGTGGCGCCGACCATGCTCGGCTACGCGTTCGTCATCGCCCAGGCGGCGGCCGTCGCATTGTTCGCCGAGCTGCAGCTCGTCGCGATGCGGCGTGCGCAGGCGGTCGCGGCCTGAGCGCCGACGCCTCCCTCCCCCTTGCGGGGAGGGTGCCGAGCGAAGCGAGGCGGGTGGGGTCGTCTCGGCAGTGCTCGGCGCAAAAGCCACGTCGGCGTTTGGCCGCGGCGACCCCACCCGGCCGCTTCGCGGCCACCCTCCCCTCAAGGGGGAGGGAAGGCGCGGCAACCAGCTTCTCAGGAAAGCGCCGCAAGCCGCGCCCGCACCTCGAGAAAATCCCGCCAGGCGAGCTTCTTGTGTGCCGGGTTGCGCAGCAGATAGGCCGGGTGCAGCGTCGGCATTGTCGGGATCGACACCCCCGATGCCGTGGCATGATCGCGCCAGGCGCCGCGGGTGCGCAAAATACCGTCCGTGGTGTTGAGCAGCACTTTTGCCGACGGACCACCCAGCGTCACCAGCACCTTGGGGTTTGCGAGCTCCACCTGCCGCTCGATGAAGGGGCGGCAGATTTCCGTCTCGTGCGGCGTCGGCGTGCGGTTTCCCGGCGGCCGCCACGGGATGACGTTGGCGATGTAGGCCGACGTCCGGTCGCGGCCGATCGCCGCCAGGATGCGGTCGAGCAACTGCCCCGAGCGGCCGACGAAGGGCAGGCCCTCCAGATCCTCGTCGCGGCCAGGCGCTTCGCCGACCAGCATCAGGTCGGCTTGCGGATTGCCGTCGGCGAACACCAGGTTCTTCGCCGTGGTCTTGAGGTTGCAGCCGTCGAAGCCGAGCATGATCTGGCGCAATTCCTCGAGCGAGCCGGCCGAGCGGGCGAGCTCGCGCGCCAGCGCCGCCTGGGCGCCGTCGGGGACAGCGGCTGTTGCAGGACGCGGCGCGGCAGGCGCGGGGGTCGGGGGCCTTTGCGGGATTGGTCGGTTCGCCTCGCCGCCTGCGGCCATCGGCGGAGGGGCTGGCCGCTCCGCCGGCTTCGCCGCGGTCCGCCGCGCCTTCTCCCGCTCCGTCTCGGCGAAGCGGTCGGCCGGATCGTCGAGCAACGGCTCGTCCACGCCCGCCTCGGCATAGAAGGCAAGCAGGCTCTTGAGCGTCTCGCGCTCTCCTTCGATCGACATGGACATGGCCGGACCATGCTGCGCCGGGCCGCCGAATGCAAGTCAGGTCGACGGGACGCGTGGATCCTGCACCAGGTAGAACTGGCTCCTCGGCGTGAAGTCGGTGATGAGGAAGGAGAAGCCCCCGGTCCGGCCGGGGTCGATCTTGCCGTTGCGGAACAAAAGCTTGTCGTAAGGTTCGAAGTCGCGGCTGAACTCGGCGAAACTGTCGGACGAGATCAATTCCCTGTTTTCGCTGCGCTGGTCGAAGGAGAGACCGTCGCCGAAGACGCTCGCCTTGTGCAGGATCTCCTGAAGCTCGAACTCGAACTCGACCCAGCCATGACCGCTGCCATTACGCGCCAGGATGCGCATGTGCAGGATGCCGTTGGCGTAGAAGGTGCCGGTGTCGAAGAACCGGATGGGACGTCTGGCGCGGATCACCAGGGTGGCCGGCGACGCCGAGACGAAGGTCTCGCGGATGACGATGGGGTCGGTGCGTGTGCCGGTTCCGGAGACGGAATCGATGACGAAGCCGCCCAGTTCGTCGGAGAAGGAATAGGCGCCGGCCAGCCATTCGAACGGCCTTTCGTCCTGGGCATAGGCGGGGAGGGCGAAGGCAAAAAGCCAGGCTGTTGCTGCGAGGGTCCGAACCAGAAGACGGACCGAACGCAGGCGCTGCACCGGGTGGCGGAAGCGGGCGGCCGACGGCATTTGCGAACTATGCCGGATAAAGAACCCGGCGAATACTGGGATTGCAATCCCTTTGCCTTGTTCACCGGAGAGGAGAGCCAGTCACCGAAGCGTCACTTTGCCGCCTTGCCTTTTCGCCGATGCGGTTTCGTCACACTCGACGATGCGCTATGGAGCCGATGACCAGCAAGCGCCGGGGATAGCGCAGCCAGTTCGGAGGATCGATGAGCGAGATCGAACGCGAAAGCATGGAGTTTGACGTCGTCATCGTCGGCGCCGGGCCGGCGGGGCTGGCGGCGGCGATCCGCCTCAAGCAGATCAATCCCGACCTTTCCGTCGTCGTGCTCGAAAAGGGCGGCGAGGTCGGCGCCCACATCCTCTCCGGCGCGGTCGTCGACCCGATCGGCATCGACCGGCTGCTGCCCGGCTGGCGCACCGAGACCGACCATCCCTTCAAGACGCCGGTGACCGACGACCAGTTTCTCGTTCTCGGGCCGGCGGGCTCGGTGCGGCTGCCCAATTTCCTGATGCCGCCGCTTATGAACAATCACGGCAACTACATCGTCTCGCTCGGCAATGTCTGCCGCTGGCTGGCCGGCCATGCCGAGGCGCTCGGCGTCGAGATCTATCCGGGCTTCGCCGCCGCCGACCTGATCTATGACGAGGCGGGCGCGGTGAAGGGTGTCATCACCGGCGACATGGGCGTCGAGCGCGACGGCTCGCACGGACCCGCCTTCGCGCCGGGCATGGCGCTGCTCGGCAAATACGTGCTGATCGGCGAGGGCGCGCGGGGCTCGCTCGCCAAGCAGCTCATCGCGAAATTCAAGCTCGACGAGGGGCGCGAGCCCGGCAAGTATGGCATCGGCCTCAAGGAGTTGTGGCAGGTCAAGCCGGAGAACCACAGGCCCGGCCTGGTGCAGCATTCCTTCGGCTGGCCGCTCGGCTTCAAGACCGGCGGCGGCTCCTTCCTCTACCACCTCGAGGACAATCTGGTGGCGGTCGGCTTCGTCGTCCACTTGAACTACAAGAACCCGTATCTCGCTCCCTTCGAGGAGTTCCAGCGCTTCAAGACGCATTCGGCCGTGCGCGGCACCTTCGAGGGCGGCAAGCGCATCGGCTACGGCGCCCGCGCCATCACCGAGGGCGGCTGGCAGTCGGTGCCGAACCTCTCCTTCCCGGGCGGCGCGCTGATCGGCTGCGCGGCGGGCTTCGTCAACGTGCCGCGTATCAAGGGCTCGCACAATGCGGTGCTGTCCGGCATGCTGGCTGCGGACAACGTGGCGGCGGCGATCGCCGAAGGCCGAGCCAACGACGAGCTTTCGGGCTACGAGCAGGCCTGGCGCGGCAGCGACATCGGCAAGGATTTGAAGAAGGTCCGCAACGTCAAGCCGCTGTGGTCGCGCTTCGGCACGCTGGTGGGAGTCGGGCTCGGCGGGCTCGACATGTGGCTGAACACGCTGTTCGGTTTCTCCCCCTTCGGCACGCTGAAACACGGCAAGACCGACGCCGCCTCGCTGGAGCCGGCCGCGCAGCACCAGAAGATCGACTATCCCAAGCCGGACGGCGTGCTCACCTTCGACCGGCTGTCCTCGGTGTTTCTGTCCAACACCAACCACGAGGAAAACCAGCCGGTCCACCTGCAGGTGAAGGACATGGCGCTGCAGGTTCGTTCCGAGCACGACGTCTATGCCGGCCCGTCCACCCGCTACTGCCCGGCCGGGGTCTACGAGTGGGTCGACGCCGAAGGCAATGCCGCGGCCGATCCGAATGCCAAGGACGTGCGCTTCGTCATCAACGCGCAGAACTGCGTCCACTGCAAGACCTGCGACATCAAGGATCCGAACCAGAACATCAACTGGGTGCCGCCGCAGGGCGGCGAGGGACCGGTCTATACCAGCTTGTGACCGGTTGCGTCGCGCGCCGGCTCCGTCGTTGTTGCGCCCGGCCCGGCGGCTGCGCATAATGCCCTCTCGGCTTCGGAGAGTTCGGTGCGGCCGCTCGGTTTGGTGGTGTTGGCGATGACTTGTCTTGCGGCGGCGGACGCCGCGGCGGACGTCAAGACGCTTGTCAGGATCGAGAAATACCGGGTCAGCGGCGGCAGCGGCGAGGCGCTGATGGCAGCGATGGATCGCAACGGCCCCAGCCACGGCTTTGCCGCGCGCGCCATTGCCCAGACCCGCTATTCCGTCGCTTGGGAAATGGGCTGGAAGGTGGAGGATGGGCAGTGCCGGCTGGACGCTGCCGACGTCACCCTGTCGGTCAACTATCGCTATCCGGAGCTTGTCGGCAAGGCGTCGCCAGCCCTGCGGAAACGCTGGGCTCGCTTTCTCGCCGGCGTGCGACGGCACGAGGAGACGCACGGGCGCCTCGCCCGCCAGATGACCGTCAAGGCGCGCCGGGCGGCGCTGCGCGTGGTTGCCGACGACGACTGGTTCTGCATCCGCTGCTGCTGGAGCGCCAAGCGCGAGGTGGCGCGCGTCGTGCGGGATGTCTATGCCGACTACGAGGCGCGGCAGGAGCGGTTCGACGTCCTGGAACACCAGCCGGGCGGCCCGGTCGACCGGATGGTCGGTGCCCTGATCGGCCGCCGGCGCTAGAGCGGAACCGATCAGGATGATCGGGATTCCGCTCTGTCTCTTTGTTTTGCCGCATGATCGCGAAAAGTCTGCAACTTTTCGGGATCATGCGCTAACCAGAATCGGCGCCTGGTAGTGCCGCGACGTCGGTGCCAGGGTCGGCCGGGCTCGACCTGAGCGAAAATTCCACTAGCACCGGCAGATGGTCGGAGCCTGTCGGCTCGAGCGTCCGGATCGAATGCATCTCGACATCGCCCTTGGCGAAGACGTTGTCGATCGGCAGGCCGGCGAAGAACAGCGCCTTGGGCAGGTGCCGCGACAGCCAGGTCGGACCGGGCGACGGCATCAGCGTCAGCCCGCCGGCCTCGGCGACGCGGGCAGGTGTGCGGCTCCACGGCGTCGCGTTGAGATCGCCGGCCAGGATCGCCGTCGGACCGAGCCGGCCGAACGAGGGCCACAGGCCGCCGACCTCCCAATATTGCGGGAACGGCCACGGCCAGCCGAGATGCAGCGCGGCAATGTCGACGGTCTGGCCGCCGAAATTGACGGCGGCGATGCCGAGCGCGCCGCGTCCGTCGCAGAACGGCTCGCTGCCTTCGACGAAGGGCCGACGCGACAGGATCGCCACGCCGAACAGGCCGTTCGGATAGGGGCAGAACAGGCTGTAGCGGTAGGTGGCCTCGATCAGCCGCAGCTTCTCCCTCCAGGCGGCGGTGACCTCGTCGAGCGTCAGCACGTCGGGCTGCACGCGCCCGATCAGCGACAGCACTTGCGCCGGCTCCGGATTGTTGTAGCGCAGGTTGAACTGCAGCAGCCTGTAGACGGGACGTTCCGGGTCGGCCGGGTGCAGCGCTCCGTAGCGCATGCCGATGGCGGGCACGCTGCCCGAGGTCGTCGCCAGGGTAAGCGCCGCCGCAACAAGCGCTGTCGCACCGAACGCCCAGAACCTGACAGCCAGCAGCGCCAGCGCGGCGATCCCAAGCAGCACGGCAAGATGCGCCCTGAAATGCGCAAAGGAATCGAGCGCGGGATGCAGCGCGTTGAAGAAGCCGGCGGCGAGCGGCACACCGACGGCGAGCGCGGCCAGAAGGATGAGGGGACGGAGCGGCTTGAGGATGATCATCGATGCTGATCTTCAAGCCAATGCTGCCTGTGGACGCAAGAGCAAACCGTCGACGGGCGATCATGCCGCGGTGGCAAGTCGCCACCTCTGGTGAAAATCCCTCCCGACCCTTCGGGCCACCTCTCGCCCGCGAAGCGGCTACCGGCTTCCCAGATATTGCGCTGACGTCGTGCCTGGCGCCCTCGTGGTTCGACAAGCTTCTGTAATTGCGGTCAACAGGGTTGCGTG
>NZ_JCACER010000060.1:0-40433 GCF_059502445.1 Kumtagia sp. | reverse complement strand
CGCTACGCGGCCCCGGAATGACGGTCATCATCGGCATATGCGATTGCCCTGCCCTTTGAAGGGAAGGTTAGGGGTGGGGCAATTCCATAGGCAATCGAGTGCCGCCGCCGCGTCAGATCAGGCCGACCCAGGCGCGGGCGATGGCAAGGCCGGCCGCGTCGGCACCCGGTCCGTGGTGGGCCGCCTCGCTTTCGTAGCGGTCCGGCCAGTCGGGCTGGCGCTCGGCGATGGTGCCGGCGAAGGCCGTGTTCCATTCATGCACCAGCTTGCGGTCGGCCTCGAAATGGAACTGCACGCCGTAGGTAGCGCGGCCGAGGCGGAAGGCCTGGCTGTTCGCCACCCCGCTCGAGGCTAGATGCGCGGCGCCGGGCGGCAGGGTGAAGGTGTCGTCGTGCCACTGGAAGATGCGGAACTCGGGCGCCACGCCGCCCAGCACGGGATCGACCGCGCCTTCGCCGGTCAGGCGGACCGGGCACCAGCCGAACTCCCTCGCCCCCCCGATCCGGTTCTCGCCACCGAAGGCCCGCGCCAGAAGCTGGCTGCCCAGGCAGATGCCGAGGACGGCCTTGTCCCTTGCGGTGAAGTCACGGGCGAGGTCGAGCAGCGCCGGGAAATAGGGATAGGCCTCGTCGGCCAGCGCATTCTGCCCGCCGCCCAGAAGCAGGGCGGCGTCGTAGCCGTCGGAGGTCCGCGGCAGCGCCTCGCCGTCATGGGCCATGCGCTGGTCGAGCTCGGCGCCCGCCTCGGCAAGCGCGGCACCCACCTGGCCGAGGCCGGTGGCGGGATAGTTGTGGACGACGAGAACCCGCATCGAAAATCCTGTTTCGGAATGCAAAGAGGCTTTTGCCCGATATCATGGGCGGCAGACATGTCGATAGGGCCACAGCCATGCCATTGCAGAACCGCGTCGATCCGTTCGGCGACATCCAGGCCGTGCCGGAGCGCGGCCTGTTCACGGGAAACCGCGGCGTCATCCACGACCCGGAGACCAAGACGCTGCTCGAACGGCGCTGGACGACGAAGGCCTGGATCATCTGCGAATGCGAATTCCGCGGGCACAAGCGCGCCGTGATGGGCCGCAACGCGCCCTCGGGCAATGCCGGCTGGACGGAGCTGTTCTTTCTCGACGAGGTGACGGCGCTCGCCGCCGGCCACCGGCCGTGCTTCTACTGCCGGCGAGAGAAAGCCGAGGAGTTCGCCGACTGTTTCGGCAAGGCGTTCGGCATCGCCCGGCCGAAGGCGGCGGAGATCGACGCGCGACTGCATGCGGAGCGGCTGGCGAGCGGCGGCGACCTTGTCGACCTCGACCATGACGCCATTGAGGCGCTGCCGGACGGGGCGATGCTGTTCCAGGGCGAGCGCTGCTTCGCCAAGAAGGGCAAGGACCTGCGCGCCTGGAACTTCTGGGGCTATGCCGATTCGTGGGACCATTTCGACCTGGCGCTCTACGACATCTGGCGGCTGACCCCGCCGACGACGATCGAAGTGCTCAGGGCCGGATACCGGCCGGTGTGGCATCCGAGCGCCGATCGCCGAAGACCGAAGAGCGGACACGGATAACCAGCGGAATCGTTCCCGGTCAGAAGGTGATGCTGCTCAGCGTCAGGTAGAGAACGGAGCCGATCACCCCGACCGTCACAAAGGCGGCGAGCCATGCCGACGGTTCAGCCGCCAATCGGGCGAGATGTCGCACAGGCTTCTCCTTGCCGCCCGACTGTCCGGATGACAGCCGACGATGCGTTTTCATCCGCCGGGCGGCCGGATGCATGCTTCATGAACCGGCTCAGCTCATCCGGCGGCACGCTCAGCCTGAGGTGGCCGTCGCCCATGAACCAGCAGCGCCTGGAAAGAAGCTGCCGACTTCCGGACCCTATCAGCACGCGATCGGGATAGCGAGACAATTGGAAGTCCGGCCGATTCATTCCCGTGGGGCGGTTTCCGTGATACGGTCGCCGCTCACGCTCGCAATCAGGCGCGCCTGTCCAGATCACGGATTGGACATTTCCATGCACGTCCCGGAATGGGTTTCTCCCGCCTTCCTCGGCGCGGGGGCGGGCGCGATCGCGCTGGCGGTCGCCGGCTTCGCATGGGGCGGCTGGGTCACCGACGGCACGGCGCGGCGGATGGCGGACAACGCGGCCGCGGCGGCGGTCGTCGTGAGCTTGACGCCTTATTGCCTGGAACGATCGAGAACCGATCCTCGATCCTCCGACGTCCTGGCCGACCTGAAAATCGTCAGGGCCTTTCAGCGGCCGGATCTCGTCGTTCAGGCGGGCTGGGCCACGCCGCTCGGCGAGGACAGGCCGAACCGGGCGCTGGCCAGCGCCTGCGAGCAGGCACTGGCGGCGGCTCCGAGCATTCGCTAGGCGCCGAAAGGTGCGGAAGGCAACCCGGGTCGCAGATCAAGGATCATACGCATGCTGGTCTCCACCTTCACCGCGCTCAGAACCCAGGGCGTCGCTTCCCGCACGCTGCGGCGGGCGACGGCGCTGAACTTCAACGAATCCGCCCTTTCGGCGATCCGGCTGCCCGACGACCTGCCCGATGGCGTGACCCAGGCGTTCTGGACCGAGATCGTGTCCGCCCGCCGCGCCTACCGGAAGAAGACGGGGCACAACATCGAGGACGTTCTGGCCAGCTGAGCCGGACGGGCGAGACCGCGACTCGGAGCGCGGCGCGGCTTGACCATGCCTGCCACCTGTCGCATTGCTCGGCCATGCGCGCCAATTACAAGATGCAGCGGCTGTTCCTCGGCGACGGCCTTTCGGCCGGCAAGGTCGTCGAGGCCGGGGCGCGGCACAGCCATTATCTGCTCAACGTGCTGCGCATGGGCGACGGCGCGGAGGTGCTGGTCTTCAACGGCCGCGACGGCGAATGGCGGGCGGTCGTGGAGCCGCGGTCGAAGAAGGCGGCGATGCTCCGGCTTACCGAGCAGACGCGGCCGCAGCCGCCGCATCCCGACCTCGTCTACTGCTTCGCGCCGCTGAAGCAGGGGCGGCTCGACTATCTCGTGCAGAAGGCGGTGGAAATGGGCGCCGGCCTGCTGCAGCCGGTCGTCACCCAGCACACGCAGGTGGCCAAGGCCGGCACCGACCGGCTCAAGGCCAACGCCGTCGAGGCGGCCGAGCAATGCGGCATCCTCGCGGTGCCCGAGGTGGCGGAGGCGGTGAAGCTGGAGCGGCTGCTGGCCGGCTGGGACAAGGAGCGGCGGCTGGTCTTCTGCGACGAGGATGCGTCCACCAACAACCCCCTGCCCGCGCTACAGGCGATTTCGGAGAAAAAGCTCGGGCTGCTGATCGGCCCGGAAGGCGGGTTTTCCGGCGACGAGCGCAGGCAACTCAGGGCGCTGCCCTTCGTCACCGCCATCCCGCTCGGGCCGCGCATCCTGCGCGCCGACACGGCGGCCGTGGCGGCGCTGGCGCTGGTGCAGGCGACGGTGGGGGATTGGTAGAGGCATGGCGCCGCGAGACGGCGCCATGCCCCGAAAGCTCTACACGCCGTTGACGGCGGTCATGACCTCCATGCCGCCGCGATAGATCATCTCGACGGAGACGTAGAGGATGACGGCGAGGCCGACATAGGCGATCCAGCGGTGGCGCTGCAGGATGCGGGCGATGAAGCTGGCGGCGATGCCCATCAGGGCGATGGACAGGACGAGGCCGAACACCAGGATGTAGGGATGGTCGCGCGCAGCACCGGCGACGGCCAGAACGTTGTCGAGCGACATCGACACGTCGGCGATGACGATCTGCCAGGCAGCCTGCGCGAAGGTCTTGCGCGGGGCGCCGCCGGCGACCGTGCCGTCCCGGTTGATGTCCTTGCCCTCCAGCGCCTCGGCGCCCTCGATCTCCTCGGCATGGGTGGTGCGCAGCTCCCGCCACATCTTCCAGCACACCCACAAGAGCAGCACGCCGCCGGCGAGCAGCAGGCCGACGATCTGCAGGAGCTGGGTGGTGACGGCGGCAAAGCCGATGCGCAGCACGGTGGCGGCAATGATGCCGATCAAGATGGCCTTGGCGCGCTGCTCCTTCGGTAGGCCGGCGGCGGCGAGGCCGATGACGATGGCGTTGTCGCCGGCCAGCACGAGGTCGATCAGGATGACTTGCAGAAGCGCCGACATCGCTTCCGGCGTAAAATATTCCATCATTTGGCACCCATCTTTCAAATGGGGGTGCCGGCATGGTGGAGCGCGACGCGCAACGTCCCGCGGAGGCATGTCCGGATGCCTACGCAGCAGGTTCGATCGATGCGGTCGTCAGCTGGATTCCACGAATACCGGGCCCCGAGTTTGGACTTCCAGTCCGACATCACAGCTCGTGCGAGCTGCCAGAGGGGCCCGGTCTGGTGGCCTTCCTGTAGCGGCGCGGCGCGGCAAATTCAAGAGCGGGAGAGGTGACCCTGTCGACAAATGATCGTCGTTGCCGCCCTCGTCACCGGCCGCCCCCCCTCACCTGCCTGCCGGCATCCTCCCCCGTGAAGAACCTATCGTGTTCACACACATCTGGTAGGATGCCGTCGGCGCGCCGGAGCAGTTCACAACCGGTACGGCATGGATCCCAGGGTCTGCGCCTCCGCTGCGCTCCGGCTCCGCCCCAGGATGACGAAAGCCTTGATGTTGCAGGCTAATCACCACCGTCAAAGGCTCACGGGCCGCTGGCGAGTAGCCGAACCATTCCGTCTCATCCTATGGCGGAGCAGGCCGAAGGCCGTCGCGCAGACCATAGGATCCATGCCGTGGCGCAGCGACACGCCCAGCGGAGCAGAACGAAGTACGCAAGAGCACCCGTAAAGCAGCGGCACATCAACACGATCTGCCAACGATGGAAGATGTGTGAACACGATAGGTGAAGAACGGGGAGAAGGCCGCCTGCCGCGGCTCTTTCGCAAATGTCCAGTGGCGGTGATTTGGCGAAATCGACAGCCATGCCTCGAAAGCGGGGAAGCCAAAGCCGATGCAGAAGAACCCTCAATGCGGCACCTGGTCCTCGTGAGCCCGTCGAAAGAGGGAGCGCCGGCCGCCAAGATGCGGTCGTCCTGCCCGCGGTAGCCCGCCACCCCCGTCCCACGATCAAATCGGCTAAGCTCAGGCTCAACAGATTTCGCTTGATCGGGCAGGCTCGTCTCGTCCATCAGGACGGCACCGAGTTACCAGGGGCAGGCAATGGCGCGCGACACAACGGATTCCCGGCCGATCGAGGATGTCGGCGAGCTGGTCGGCTATCTCGCCGCTGGCAACAAGCCGCGCGACAAATGGCGCATCGGCACCGAGCACGAAAAATTCCCCTTCTATGTCGACGGCCACGCGCCGGTGCCTTATGGCGGCGAGCGCGGCATCCGCGCCCTGCTGGAAGGCATGCAGCGGACGCTGGGCTGGGATCCGATCCTCGACGACGGCCGGGTGATCGGGCTGGTCGAGCCGACCGGCCAGGGCGCCATCAGCCTGGAGCCGGGCGGGCAGTTCGAGCTGTCCGGCGCGCCGCTGGAGACCATCCACCAGACCTGCCGCGAGGGCAACGCGCATCTGGCGCAGGTGCGCGAGATCGCCGAGCCGCTCGGCATCCGCTTCCTCGGCCTCGGCGGCAGCCCGAAATGGCGGCTTGCCGAGACGCCGAAGATGCCGAAGTCGCGCTACGACATCATGACCCGCTACATGCCGAAGGTCGGCACCAAGGGTCTCGACATGATGTACCGCACCTGCACCATCCAGGTGAATCTCGACTTCGAGAGCGAGACCGACATGCGCCGCAAGATGCAGGTCGGCCTGAAGCTGCAGCCGCTGGCCACCGCGCTGTTCGCCAACTCGCCCTTCACCGACGGCGAGCCCAACGGCCTGCAATCGTGGCGCGGCGAGATCTGGACCGACACCGACAACCAGCGCTCCGGCCTGCTGCCCTTCTGCTTCTCGCCAAACTTCGGCTTTGCCGATTATGTCGACTGGGCGCTGGACGTGCCGATGTATTTCGTCATCCGCGACGGCCGCTACCACGACATGACGCATCTCACCTTCCGACAGTTCATGGAAGGGGTCGCGCACAACTCCATCCCCGACGGCCTGCCGACCATGGGCGATTGGGCGAACCATCTCTCCACGCTGTTCCCCGACGTCCGGCTGAAGCGTTTTCTGGAAATGCGCGGCGCCGACGGCGGGCCGTGGCGGCGCATCTGCGCGCTGCCGGCCTTCTGGGTCGGGCTGCTCTATGACGCGGCGGCGCTGGACGCTGCCGAGACGCTGACCGCCGACTGGACGTTCGAGGAGGTGCGGGCCTTGCGCGCCGCCGTGCCGGCCGAGGGGATCGCGGCGGAGTTCCGCGGGACGAGCCTGCGCGACATCGGCCGCGAGGTGCTGACCATCGCCCGCGACGGCCTCAAGGCGCGCGCCCGCAAGAACCGCGACGGCTATGACGAGACGACGTTCCTGTCCACCCTCGACGAGGTGGTGGCGCGCGGCACCACCAGCGCCGAGGAGATGCTGCAGGCCTACCACTCGCGCTGGGGCGGCTCGATCGAGCCGGTGTTTTTGGAGTATGCGTATTAGGGGGCGGCGGGCAAACGGCCGCCTTTCCCAGCGCAAACGCGCTATCGGCCGGCCTCCCGGACCTCCGCATCAGCCAGCACATACGGCGCATAGCGGAAGTCGCGGACGTCGGCGACCGCGCCGTCCTGCCAGCCGAGCAGCATGAAGCCGCGCAGGGCGCCGTCCCGCGGGTCGCGCACGAGGATCGCAGGGCGGCCGTCGACGAAGCCCAGCGACAGCGCCCAGTCGTGCACGCGGCTGTAATTGCCGAAATAGTTGGAGACCTCGGCCTTGCCGCGCATGCGGGTGCGGTTGACCACCTCGCAGCGGACGTCCTCGGCCACCAGCGCGCGCACGGCGTCGAAATCGCGGGCGTTGAAGAAGTCGATGTAGCGGCGCAGCAGCATCTCCTCCCCGGCGTCGAGCGCCGGCTGAACGATCTCCTCGGGCGCGTCGGCGAGCGCTTTCAGCTGAGCCCGGCCGCGATGCAGGGCGGCCTTGGTGGCGGCGAGCGTCGCGCCGGTGACCTCGCAGGCCTCGTGCAGGCTCAAGCCCAGCACGTCGACCAGGATGACGGCGCTGCGCTGCGGCACCGACAGATGCATGAAGGTCTTGAGGCCGAGCCGGGCGATGTGGCGGCTGTCGGCGCGGCCGGACTCGTCCTTGACCGTGGTCATGTCGGCCTCCGTGATGCGTGCCCTTTCGCGGGCGCGGCGGCGCAGGAAATCCTGGGCGGCGTTGTGGGCGATGCGGAACAGCCACTGCTCGGGGCGTTCGACCGCGACGCTGCCGTCGAGCGCGGCGAGCGCCTTGACCAGGGTTTCCTGAACGATGTCCTCGCCGTCGATGACCGAGCCGGCCATGCGCGCGCAGTAGCGGTGCAGCTTCGGGCGGAGCTCGACCAGCAGCGTCTCCAGCCCGCTCCGGCCGGCTCCCTGTGCGGTGCTCATGGGCAGGAATCTCCAGGCTTCGGGCATCGACTATGCATGGAAGACATCGCCTAGTCGCCCTTTTGCGGCGCGCCGAGCATATGGTAGTCGCCGAGGACGGTCGCGGCCGACCGGGCGAGCGGCGAGGAGCGGCGGTCGGCGTGATCCTTGGTGAAGGCGCGGAAGGCGGCGAGCCGCGGCAGCGGCGAGGCGTCGTCGCCGTCGGGGGTGCCGACGAGGTGGATGAATTCCCCGCCCTCCAGCTCGAGCACGAGATAGCGCAGCGCATCCGGACGCGCCCGGCCGAGTTCCTCGAAGACGCCGGCGATCAGGGCGCGATTGTCCTCCAGGCCGGCATCCCCGACGCCGTAGCGAACGACCGTGTAATTGTAAGCCATCGTCTTTCTCCTGTTTCCCGAAAAAGACGTCGGACATCGGCGAAAAGATTCTTCGGCGGCCGAGAATCTTTTCGGCGGGCTGCGTCGTCTGCTCCAATGTCAGGGCTTTGCCCGCCGAACCAGGGAGAGGACAATGAGCTACATACACGGATTCGTCGCCGCGGTGCCGACCGCCAACAAGGAAGCCTATCGCGAGCATGCCGGGGCTGCGGCGGCGATCGCCAGGGAGTTCGGCGCGACCCGCGTGGTCGAGGGCTGGGGCGACGATGTGCCCGACGGCGAGGTCACCGACTTCCGCCGCTCGGTCAAAGCCGGACCTGGCGAGGCCGTCGTGTTCGCCTGGCACGAATATCCGTCGAAGGCGGTCGCGGACGCGGCGATGCGGAAGATGAGGCAGGATGCGCGCATGAAGCAGCTCGGCGCGGACATGCCCTTCGACGGCCGACGGCTGATCCACGGCGGCTTCAGCCGCCTGATCGAGGAGACGGCGGGCGGGGCGACGGGTTATGTCGACGGCTCGCTGATCGCCGTGCCGGCGGCCGCCAAGGAGGCCTACGCCAAGCTGGCGGCCGAGCTGACGGCGGTCATCATGGAACACGGCGCCACGCGGATCGTGGATGCCTGGGGCGAGGACGTGCCCGACGGCAAGGTCACCGACTGCAGGAGCGCGGTGCAGGCGGGCGGCGACGAGCAGGTGGTCTATTCCTGGATCGAATGGCCGTCGAAGGAGGCGCGCGACGCCGGCTGGGAGAAGATCATCGCCGATCCGCGCATGTATGCGGAGACCGAGCCCTACGACAACAGCCGCCGCGTCCATGGCGGCTTCATGCCGATGCTCGACGTCTGACGCGGATTTTTTACCACGGCATGACCTTGCGTCACATGCCTGTGGTCCGCTCGCCCGAGTTGGAGTAGCCTGAGGCGCCAAAACGGCGCTTCAGGAGGATCGAGATGCCTACCTTGTTCGACATGATGGCCCAGAACGGCCAGGGCATGGACCAGCTCGCCCGCCAGTTCGGGCTGTCGCAGCAGCAGGCGCAATCGGCGGTCGAGGCGCTGATGCCGGCCTTCAGCCAGGGGCTCAAGCGCAACACCGCCGACCCCTATGGAGTCGCCGGCTTCATGACAGCGCTGGCGAGCGGCCAGCACGCCAAATATTTCGAGGACGCGCAGAACGCCTTCTCGCCGCAGGGCGTGGCCGAGGGCAACGGCATCCTCGGCCATCTGTTCGGCTCCAAGGACCTGTCGCGGGCGGTGGCGGGCCAGGCGGCGCAGGCGACCGGCATCGGCCAGGACGTGCTGAAGCAGATGCTGCCGGTCATCGCCTCGATGATCATGGGCGGCCTGTTCAAGCAGTCGACGGGCCAGGCGGCGCAGGCCGGCGGCTTCGGCGGCGGCGGCAACCCGCTCGGCGAGATCATCGAGCAGATGATGCGCCAGGGCGGCGGCATGGGCGGCGGCCAGCCGCAGCAGCGGCAGCAGGCGCCGGACCCCGCGAGCCCGGCGGACAACCCGCTCGGCAAGATTCTCCAGGACATGTTCGGCGGCGGTGCCGGGCAGCAGGTGCCGTCGCAGCCGCAGCAGCGCGGGCCGGCACCGGCGAACCCGCTCGACAACCCGCTCGGCAAGGTCTTGCAGGACATGTTCGGCGGCGGCGCCGGGCAGGCGCCGTCGCAGCCGCAGCAGCCGCCATCGCGGCCGCGCCAGGCTCCGCCGCAGCCGCAGCAGGCGCCCGGGCCGTTCGGCGACAATCCCTGGGGAAAAATCCTCGAGGAGATGATGCGCGGCGGCCAGGCGCAGCAGATGCCGCAGGCGGAGCCGGAACCGCAGCCGGCGCCGCGGCAGCGCGCTCCCGAGCAGCGCGCCAACCCGAGCGGCCGCCAGCGCAACCCCTATGACGACCTGTTCGGCGACATGTTCGACACCGGCGCAAAGCAGCGCGACGACTACCAGAAAGGCGTGGAGTCGATCTTCGAGCAGTTCACGAAGGGGATGGACCGGTACCGGTAGCGATCAGACAGCAGGTCGGCCATTCCGACGACCAATCGCCGGCGCGCCATCAGGCAGCCTCGATGTCGGTCTGCGGAAAGTCGGCGCCCTTGTACATCAGCGGCTGGCCGTAGTGCCGGGCACAGGCATAGGCAAAGCAGTCGCCGAAATTGAGCCGCGCCGGATGCCGGCCCTTGCCGTATCGGTCGAATGCATCGAGCGCGAGCGGCGCGGCCGCGGGCGGCACAGCGACCATCTCGATCTCGACGAGTGCGAGATAGTCGGAGACGGCATCCGCCGCTTCCTTCACCGGCAGGTCCAGCACCCTTGCGACTGCAATCGCCGCTTCCCAGACCGCGAGCGGCGAGGTCAGGCGTTTCCTGCTCCGCTGCATGCGCGCCAGCAGTTCGCGCGCATCATCCTCATCGGTCAGCAACGCCGTCAACGCGGAGGCATCGATGAACATCATCCATCCTCATAGAGACTGTCGCGGAACGCCTTGTCGGCCGGCTGGCCGCGGTCCGGCCTCCCCTTGGCGCGGAGCCGCCGGCAAAAGTCGACGCCGACCTCGACCAGGGACGGTTTCGCCTGCTCGCGCTCGAGTTCATGAGCGAGAGCCGTATGGACGGCCTCCGTCAATCCGACGCCCTTCAGTCCGGCCACCTTCCGAGCCAGCGCTTCGGTTTGCGGATTCTTGATATGGAAAGCCAAGGCCCGGTCTCGCTATATCAGCCTGTGTAGCGGTATATAGGCGAACGGATACACCGCGTAAAGAACGGCGGGCGATTCACCCCAAGATTGATCGAGCCATAAAAAATGCCCGGTCCTAGAGGACCGGGCAGGAGTGCAGGCTACCGGCAAGGGGAGCCGGAGGGTTGGGAGCGCCTGCAAAAAGCGTCCGGCTCAGGCCTCCTCGGCCCGCGCGTCGACGATGGCGCGCAGCCTGGTCGTCGGATCGAGGCCGAATGGCGAGGTGACCGCGACATGCAGGTCGGCGCGGGTCAGGCCGATGTCCCTGAGCTCGGAGTCGGTCATGTCGCTGAGGCGGTAAAAGGCGCGCCGGTTTCGCCAGGCGCGGACGAATTTCGAGACGGTGTTGAGGCCGCGCGCCAGGAGAGTCGTGCGCCCGGCGGCGCGCGTGGTGTCGGTGGCGAGGTCGAGGGCCGTCATGTCAGGTCTCCTTCAATCGGTCCACGCGCAATCGTTCGGGCGGAATCCATCTTCCGCCACGGTGGGTTCGAGCCGCTTTTCGTGGACACAGTCACAATCGCACGGGGACATTGATTAATCCAACGAATGTTTTTAATCTTTGGGATCAACATTGGTGATGGATTGACCCGATGAGCGCGCCCCTCGACCTCGACCAGCTGCAGACCTTCATCATGATCGCCGACACCGGCAGCTTCACCAGGGCGGCCGACGAGGTGCACCGCACCCAGTCGGCGGTGTCCATGCAGATGCGCCGGCTGGAGGAACGGATCGGCAAGCCGCTGTTCGAGAAGGAGGGCCGCCTCAACAGGCTGACGGAAGAAGGCGAGAAGCTGCTGGGCTATGCGCGCCGGCTGATCCATCTCAACCGCGAGACGCTTTCGGCCTTCGACGACGCGCGGCTGGAGGGGACGATCCGGATCGGCACTCCCGACGATTATGCCGACCGCTTCCTGCCGGAGATCATGGCGCGCTTCACCCGCTCCAACCCCAAGGTCGAGATCACCGTCATCTGCGAGCCGACGCCGGGGCTGGCCGAGCACATCAAGCGCGGCAATCTCGATCTGGCGCTGGTGACCCACAGCGAGGAGCGCGGCCAGTCGGAGGTGGTGCGGCGCGAGCCGCTGCTGTGGGTGAGCTCGGCCAACCACGCCACCCAGGAGCAGGAGGTGCTGCCGATGGCCTTCGGCCGGCCGACCTGCGTGTGGCGACGCGCCGCCTGCGACGTGCTCGACCGCATGGGCCGCGAGTACAAGGTGCAGTTCACCAGCTTCTCGGCGACCGTGGTCGCCGCAGCCGTGCTGTCGGGACTGGCCGTCTCGGTGCTGCCGGAATGCGCGCTGAGGCCCGGCATGCGCGTGCTCGGCGAGGCCGACGGTTTTGGCGCCCTGCCCGACTGCAAGATCGGCATCATGCGCGGCCACACCATGCGCCCCGACCTGGTCGACGCGCTGGTGCGCCACATCAGCGAAAGCCTCGACAACATCTCGGTGCCGGCGATCGAGGAAGGCGGCTCGTTCGACTTCGCGGCGCTTGCCTTCGCCCGCGCCAAGCGGCTGAAGCCGAGCAACATGCTGCCGGGGGGATGGTGAGGTCTGGAGCGCCGGGTTCCCCGGTGCGTCCTTCGAGGTCGTGCCTGCAACGCCAACCTGCCGCATCGATCCCAGCGTCTGATCACTGATCACAGGTCAGCGACAGAACCCCCTCTCCGTCTCGCCCTACGGGCTCGCCACCTCTCCCCCACTTCGTGGGGGCGAGGAACCCAGGCTGGAGAGGGCGCCGTGGCAAGACGTCCGGACCGCGATCGGTCCCGAGATGTCACACCGCCAATGCAGCCCGGCCGCCGGCGGCGGGCGTGGCGCCGGCTGCCCGGCCGGTGAGGAAGGAAAGCTGCATCGGCCCCTTGCCCTTGACCTCGACGAGGCCGCGCTCGGCGAAGCGATAGGCGTCGCCGATGGCGTATCTCGCCTGCGGCGACACCTGGATCCAGCCCGGCTCGCCATGCGCCTCCATGCGCGCGGCGACGTTCACCGTATCCCCCCAGACGTCGTAGAACTGCTTTCGCTCGCCGATGACGCCGGCGACCGCCGGGCCGCTGTGGATGCCGATGCGCACCGCGACCTCCTCGCCGAACTCGTCGGAGAGCTTCTTCATCACGGCGAGCATGTCGAGGGCCATGTCGGCGACCGCGCCGGCATGGTCGGCACGCGGCTCGGGCATGCCGCCGGCGACCATGTAGGCGTCGCCGATGGTCTTGATCTTCTCCAGCCCGTGCGCCTCGGCAAGCCGGTCGAACTCCAGGAAGATGCGGTTGAGGAAGCGCACCAGCCGGCGCGCCGGCAGCGCCGAGGCGCGCGCGGTGAAGCCGACGATGTCGGCGAACAGGATGGTCACGGCCGGCAGGTCGTCGGCGATCACCTCGTCCGGCTGGCGCTTCAGCCGCTCGGCGATCGAGGCCGGCATCAGCGAATGCAGCAGCCGCTCGGAGCGCTCGTGCTCGGCCTCGAAGGCTTCCTCGTACTCCTCGGCGCGGCGGAAGGTGTAGAGCGCCGCAAGCAGGTTGAAGGCGGCCGACATGCACACCGACAAGAGGAAGGTGGCCGAGGTCAAAGCCTCGGACATGACGATCAGCCGGGATTTTTCCGGGAAGGTCAGCTCGATCAGCGCGAAGGCTGCAAGCATGACGAGAAAATAGAAGGCGACCAGCTTCAGCCGCCGTGAGCCGAGCACCATGACGATGGTCGACGGGCCGGCGAGCAGGAAATACTGGAAGCCGGATTCGGTGCCGGCGATCCAGGCATAGGCGGCGTCGCCGACCATGGCGGTCGCCCACAGATAGGTGCCGGCGGCGAACTCGCCGAAGCGGTGCATCAGCGGCGTGGCGAGCCACACCAGCGAAAAGACCAGCAGCGCCGCGACGAAGGGCAGAAAGTTCCGGAAGTCGAGCAGCGCGAACAGGACGGCGAATCCGGTGTTGGAGATGACCGTGGCGAGGCTGACGAAGTTGACGATCTCGCGGCCGCGCCGGCGCCTGCCGCCGGCGTCGTCGACGCCGGCCTGCACATAGGCGGCGGCGAGGTTGCGCAGCGATGCGGCCATGCCCGACACGATCTTTCCTTCACTCCGCCCGAACCGGACAGTTTTAGACCAAACGGCGGCAGGACGCGACGGGGAGACGCGCCGTGCCGCCGCCCTTGACCCCGCCCCCCGAAAGCGGGTCAATCGGCACATGGAAGACCTGTTGAACGAATCGAAGACGAACGCCGCCGAATTCACGGTCAGCGAGCTCTCCAACGCGCTGAAGCGGACCGTCGAGGACGCCTTCGGCCATGTGCGCGTGCGCGGCGAGATCTCCGGCTATCGCGGGCCGCATTCGTCCGGGCATGCCTATTTCTGCCTGAAGGACGACCGGGCGCGGCTCGACGCCGTCATCTGGCGCACCGCCATGGCGCGGCTGAAGTTCCGTCCCGAGGAGGGCATGGAGGTGATCGCGACGGGGCGGCTCACCACCTATCCCGGCAAATCCAACTACCAGATTGTCATCGACAGCCTGGAGCCGGCAGGCGCCGGCGCGCTGATGGCGCTCTTGGAGGAGCGCAAGCGGCGGCTGGCGGCGGAAGGCCTGTTCGACGCGGCGCGCAAGCGCCGGCTGCCCTACATGCCCGGCGTCATCGGCGTCGTCACCTCGCCGACCGGCGCCGTCATCCGCGACATCGTGCACCGCATCAAGGACCGGTTCCCGCTGCGGGTCGTGGTGTGGCCGGTGCGCGTGCAGGGCGACACCTGCGCGGCGGAGGTCACCGCCGCCGTGCAGGGCTTCAACGCCCTGCCGGCCGGCGGGCCGATCCCGCGGCCGGACCTCATTATCGTGGCACGCGGCGGCGGCAGCCTCGAAGACCTCTGGGGCTTCAACGACGAAGCCCTGGCACG
The DNA here is from genome assembly GCF_059502445.1 of Kumtagia sp. Taxonomy (NCBI): domain Bacteria; kingdom Pseudomonadati; phylum Pseudomonadota; class Alphaproteobacteria; order Hyphomicrobiales; family Phyllobacteriaceae; genus Kumtagia; species Kumtagia sp. The sequence continues at coordinate 25,965 of NZ_JCACER010000060.1, read as the reverse complement.
AGCGGTGGCGGCGTCGGACCTGCCGGTCATCTCGGCGGTCGGCCACGAGACCGACTGGACGCTGGTCGATCACGCCGCGGACGTGCGTGCGCCGACGCCGACGGGTGCGGCGGAGATCGCGGTGCCGGTGCGCGCCGAGCTTGAGGCGCGGCTCGCCAATCTGGGCGCCCGGCTGCGCGGCTGCATCGGCCGCTCCGGCGACCGCAAGCGCACGGCGCTGAGGGCCGCGGCGCGCGCCCTGCCCTCGCCCGACCAGCTGCTGGCGCTGCCGAGGCGGCATTTCGACGAGGCGACCAGCCGGCTGCAGCGGGCGCTGGTGGTGGGCGTGGAGCGCAAGCGGGCCAGGCTCGGCGCCGTGCGGCTGGCGCCGGCGACGCTGGCCAGACAGATCGGCGAGACCCGCCGGCACCTGGAGCGCGATTTCGTGCGCGCGCTGACGGCGTTCCGGGCCGGCATCCGGCAAAGGCGGATAGACTATTCGCGCTGCGCGGCAAGGGTGACGCCGGCGCCGCTGCAGCGCCGCAACGGGCTGGCGCGGCAGGCGCTCGGCGCCCTCGCCGGCCGCCACGACAAGGCGATGGCGCTGCGGCTGGAACGCGTCCGGGCGCGGCTCGGCCAGGCCGACCGGCTGCTGGCGACGCTGAAACTGTCCGACCAGGCGATCCTCGAGCGGGGGTATGCGCTGGTGCTGGGGCAGGACGGCGGCGTGATCAAGCGGGCCGCCGACGTCTCGGCCGGCGCGCCGCTGTCGCTGCGCTTCGCCGACGGCGAGGCGCATGCGGTGGCGACGTCCGGAGAGGCCGCCAGGCCTGCGCGGGGCAAGCCGGCCGACAAGAAGGCGGCGCCGGGCGGACAGGGTTCGCTGTTCTGAGGCCGGCTCAGGTGGCGCCTGGCGCCTTGTCCCTATGGACGCGTCGATGACGTCCCCTCGTCGGCGCCATGATCCTTGCGCGGCAGCCGGTCCGCCTTGCCGGGCGCCGTACGCTGCCGCGGCGGCTCGACCTGGCCGGCAACGCCGGCGTCGGCCATAAACACCATGACCTGCCGGAAGGACTGCTCGACCCGGGCGAGGGCGATATAGACGATCACGGCGATCGCGACATAGACCGTCGCCATCAGCAGCGGCGGGCCAAGGCTTGCGAGGCGTGGGGGCCGCGACGCATCCGCCGTCCTGTGCGAAGTCCCGTTCACCGTCTCGCCGCCCGCCAGGTTGCGGCCGGAAGCTGCCGGCCATGCTCAGGAAGATCGTCGAAGCCCGTTGCCGGCAGCGCATCGGCCGGGAAATCCGCCCCGCCGCCGCGCAGCCTGCGGCAATCCTGCCAGAAGCGGGCGGAACGGACAACCTCGGCACGGCGCGCCGCTGCCGGCGGACCCGCGGCTGCCGATCGGCCATGCCTTGAAGACGCTTCTGCGCAGCTGCGGGATGGCCGTCGGCAGCGCAGGCGAAGGAACAATTCCCTGACCCGAAGGTTCGCCGCACTGGACAGTTCAAGGAGAAGACGATGTCGGATGCACGGGAATGGCTCATCCAATGGCTGCGGGACGCCCATGCCATGGAGGAGCAGGCCGAGACGATGCTGAACGGGGAACTGAGCCGGCTGGAGAACTATCCGGAGCTCAGCGAGCGGATCCGCCTGCATGTGGAGGAAACCAAGGAACAGGCCTCGCGCCTCAGGAACTGCCTCGATGCGCTGGGCGAGGGCACATCCACGATGAAGGACGCGGGCGGCAAGCTGATGGCCATGGGCCAGTCGCTGAGCGGCGTGTTCGCCGGCGACGAGGTGATGAAGGGTTCCCTCGCCGGCTACACCTTCGAGCATATGGAGATCGCGTCCTACACGATCCTCGTTTCGGCGGCCAATGCCCTGGGCGAGGCCGAGATCGCCCGCGTCTGCGAGCAGAATTTGCGCGAGGAAGAGGCGATGGCGGAATGGCTGAAAAACAACCTGCCCAAAACCGCGGAACAGTTTCTGGAGCGGAGCAAGTTCGACAGCGATGCGGCCAAGCGGTAGGCCGACAGTCCGCCGGCGAACAGCGGCGTTCAGGGCTGCACCGGCCTGTCGCCGCCGGTTCCCGCATCCGCCGGCGGCAGCGTCTCGTTGGGCGCGTCGCTGCCGGCATTCTGGTGCAATTCGCGCTTGGCAGGATCGACGGGACCGGAGCCCGCGGACAGGAACAGCACCAGCACGATCGCAAGAATGACGGCCGCGGCTGCGATGGCTATGATTTCCCGGCGTTTTCGCATCAGAATGGCTCCTCGACGGCAGAACACCGGATCGACCGGAAATGTTCCTCGCCGTCGGGACGGTTCCGACGATCCACGCAGGCGGCTTCGCGACCAGTGGCGGTCTGCAAGCGGCAGCCGTCGGAGCTTTTTGGCGCAAGCAGGACATGCAGCGGGAGAAACCGCTTTGCGCAGTCGGAATCTCATGGAAAACTGATGGTACGGTTGGCTGGGATCGAACCAGCGACCTCCGGATCCACAATCCGGCGCTCTAACCAGCTGAGCTACAACCGCACAGGCTGCCTGGACAGGCCCGCGGCACCGCACCGGGCGCCGCTCGCGAGGTGTGAATAAGAGCAAACGCGCAGCATTTCAAGCCGCAAAAGAAAAAGGCCGGCGGGAGGAGGTGCCGGCCTTTTCCTATGTCGCGCCAGCGGGAGGAGGTGCTGGCGGCATATCCCACGGGACAGAGGGAGGAGGAACTGTCCCGCGGGGAGTGATGGGTCGCCGGTGTCAGGCGACCTTGATATCCTTGAACGTCTTCTCGAAGACGTCCTTCAGCGGCTTGGCGACGTCCTCGGCGGCCTTGGTGGAGGCGGCCTGCAGGTCCTTCGCCTGGGCGACGCCGGTCTCGATGCTCTTGCGCACGAAAGCGGTCTGCAGCTCGATCAGCTCGGACAGCGACTTGGCGCCGACCAGCGCCTCGAGATGGGAGAAGCCGAGCTCGGCATTGGCGCGCAGGGCCGCGATCGTCTTCAGCGACAGATCGCCGCCGGCAGCCTTGGCGGATTCGAAGGTGGTCTCGACGGCCTTCTGGGTGCTCTCGGCGCCCGTCTTCAGCTTGGCGTAGACTTCCTTCGACTGCTCGACGCCCTTCTCGGCGAAGGCGCGGAACTGGTCGGTGGCCTTGGAAGCGTCGAAAGTCGGGAATTCAACGGTCTCGGTGAAATCGGCAGGTTTGGTAGCGGTCTTGGACATTTTCCATCCTTTTCGGTGGACGGGCGTGGGCGCCGTCTCGTTCATGCGTAGCCTCCATATAGCGCAATCTTTGCTGCATTGCAACATTATTGTGCGCCGCACCATATCTCGGCCGGATTAACCAAACGCCGAGAAATTCGGCGTCTAGTCAGTCACCCGGTGGACGCGAAAGCGCCCAACTTTTATTAACGATGCGTTAACCCTCAGGGACTCCGTGGGGACAGCGGGCCAGTATGCCATCGACCGCCTATTCGTTCATCGACGTCGCCGTGCTCGAGCCGGTGCGCGAGCGGTTCGCCGCCGGCGACGCCGTCGTCATCCTGTCGACCGACCTCGCCGAACTGCTGTGGGCCAACGGACCCGGTGCGGCGCTGTTCGGCCATGCCGACATCGAGGCGATCGTCGGCGCCGACAGCGGCCTCTCCTTCGCCGCCAGGCGGCAGATCATGGCGACCAGGGGCTATCCCGAAATCGGACGCGACCGCACGGTCGCCGTCCGCCTGTCCGGCGGAGCGGCGGTGATGTTTTCGGCCAGCGCCGTCACCCTGCCCGACGGCGAGGCCGCGATCATGCTGGCGATGCGCGAACCCGCCGAGCGGTCCGCAAAGGCGGCGGCCGAGCAGGCGATCAGCGGCTTCACCAATCCGGGCCACCTTGCCGCGGTCCTCGACGAAGCGGGATCGGTCGAGGCAGCCTCGCAGGGTTTTGCGGCGCTCGACATCGCCCCGCCGGTGCTCGCCGGGCTGGTGGCCGAGGTTGCCGGCGAAGCCGACCGGCTGGTCAAGAAGATCATCCCTGCCGGCACCGGCGGCCTGCCGGCCGGCATCGCGCGGCTCGGCGGCAGGCCGGCGCGGCACCTGCTGGGGGTGGTGGCGGAAGCACAGGCGGCCGACGCCGGCGCGCCGGAGGTCGCCCGCGACGGGCCGACCGATCACCAGCCGACGGTCGACATCACGGAAACCGGCGCCGGCGCGCCCACTTCGACACAGCAGGTCGAGCCTGCCGCCGAGCCGCTTGAGGTGTTCGCGCAGCCGGCGGACGAAGCCGGGCCGACGGCTTTGCCGGCGCACGGCGGCACCGGCGATCCGGATGACGGAGCGACCGCCGCGGCGCCGGCAACCCCCGACGCGGAACCGGACGAGATGGAAGCGGACGAGGCGGAGCCGGCAGCGTCCTTCGGGGAAACGCCGGCCGAGACGCCCGCAAGCGGGACGGTACCCGGCGAAGCCGCGCCGGCCGACGAGGCAGCAGCGGCAGCGGCAGCGGCCGAGACCGAAGAAACACACGAAGCCGAAGAATCGGTGGAGAGCGGGGCTGCCGCGGCCGAGGCGGGCGACAGAGGGACGGAGGCCGACAGCGCGGGTGCCGTCGCTCCCGAAGGTCCGCCCCCACCAGCGCAGGTCATCGACCGGACGGCGCCACCCATCCGCTTCGCCTGGAAGACCGATGCGGCCGGCCGCTTCAGCGCCGTCTCAGCCGAGTTCCTCGCCGCAGTCGGCATGGCCGCCGACGCGGTGATCGGGCGCTCCTTCGCCGACGTTTCCGCCACGCTGGGGATCGATCCCGACCGCGAGATCGCCGGACTGCTGGAACGCCGCGACACCTGGTCGGGCCGTTCGATCCAGTGGCCGGTCGCCGGAGCGGAGTTGCGGCTACCCGTCGATCTGGCGGCGCTGCCGGTGTATTCGCGCGACCGCAGCTTCGAAGGCTTTCGCGGCTTCGGCATCGCCCGCGTCGCCGACATGGTTGCCGACGAGAGCAGGACCGAGACGGCGGCGTCCGACGCCGAGGCGCTTGACGCCGGTGCCGCGCCGGCGGAACACGATGCCGAGGAGCCGTCGGCGGCAGAGCCGGGCGCGGAAGAAGAGGCCGCGGACCCGTTCCGCGGCGAGGTTCCCGCGCTCACGATCGTGCCCAAGCCGGACCGTCGCTCGTCGGACAAGATCATCCGGCTGGCCGAACACAGGCCGCCCGCCGGCGAAAGGAGCCTGTCGACGGTCGAACGCAGCGCCTTCCGCGAGATCGGCGAGAAGCTGCGCAAGGCGGGCGGGCTGGAGAACGGTGACGAGGCGAAGGCGGCCAGCGGGACCGACGCTGCCGAGGCGCCGCACGGCGAGGCCCCGCACGAAGGCGATGCAGACCCGGCCTTCGACGCAAGTGAGATCGAATCCGAGCCGGAAGCGGACAGCGCGGATGCGCCTGCCGGCGGCGGCGCCGTCACCGCCGTGGACGAGGACGGTGCCGAAGCGGCCGAGCCGACCATCCTGCCGGCACCGAGCGCGGCCGAGGCCGGCACCGACCGGCCTTCCGAGGAGACCGGCTTGCACGCCGCCGTGGCAACGGAGGACGGGGAGCATGCCGACGCCTTCGCTTCCGGACTGGAGCTGCAACCGGCACCGACCGAAGCGCCGGTTTCGTCGCCCGACCGCAGCGAAGGCGGACCAATCCACGCCGCCGCGACGGCGGACCTGACCATGCGGGATGCCGACCCGCAGCGGGATGCCGAGATCCACACGATCTCGGTCGAACCGGGCGACGGTCCGGCGGCCGCGGAGTCGCCGCAGCCGGCCGTCGAACCGGCTTTCCAGACCGAACCGGCGCAACCGGCGGCGGATACGATCTCACCCGCCGCCGGCGACGGTGGGCCGGCCCCGGTATCGGCGGAGGAGACGCAGGCGGCTGCGACCAGTACCGAGCCGGAGACGACGCGCACCGAGCCCGACTTGACGATCGAGGTGCAGGAGAAGACCGAACCGGCCGGCGTGACGCCGGTCGCGGCGGCGCGCGCGGCGATCGCGGAACTAAAGACCAACGGCCTCGGCCCGTCGGTCGCCGCCGGTGCACCGCTGCAGGACACGCCGATCCTGTCGCGCCTGCCGGTGCCGCTGCTCATCCATTCCGGCGACGCGCTGCACTACGCCAATGACGAGTTTTTGACGCTGACCGGCTTTGCCTCGCTGGAAGCGCTGACGGAAGCGGGCGGGCTGGACGCCCTGTTCGTCGATCCCTACGGGGAAGAGGCGCAGGACGACGTCGACCGGGCGTTGCGGCTGAAGACGGCCGACGGCACGGTGTTCCCGATCGAGGCGCTGCTGCGCTCCGTTCCCTGGAGCGGCAGGCGGGCGCTGATGCTGGTGGTGCGGCGGACCGGCGAGATGGAAGAGGCCGCCGCCGCGACCGACACCCCCAATGTGGAGATGCTGCGGGCGCGCGTCGCCGAGATGCGGGCGATCATCGACACCGCGACCGACGGCGTGATCCTGATCACCAACGAAGGTGCGATCCGTTCAATCAGCCGCCCGGCCGAGGCGCTGTTCGGGATCGATTCGGACGAGATCAGCGGGAAGGCCTTCGTGTCGCTGTTCGCCATCGAGAGCCAGAGGGCGGCGCGCGACTATCTCGCCGGACTGTCAGACCACGGCGTCGCCAGCGTGCTCAACGACGGCCGCGAGGTGATCGGGCGCGAGGCGCAGGGCCGCTTCATCCCGCTGTTCATGACCATCGGCAAGCTGCCCGGCGACAGCGGCTACTGCGCGGTCGTGCGCGACATCACGCAGTGGAAGCGCGCCGAGGAGGAACTCACGCAGGCGCGCTCGCTGGCCGAGCGGGCGTCGTCGCAAAAATCCGACTTCCTGGCGCGCATCAGCCACGAGATCCGCACGCCGCTCAACGCCATCATCGGCTTCTCCGAGCTGATGATCGACGAGCGCTTCGGCGCCATCGGCAACGACCGCTACCGCGACTACCTGATCGACATCAACCGTTCGGGCAACCATGTGCTCGACCTTGTGAACGACCTGCTCGACATCTCCAAGATCGAGGCCGGCCAGCAGGAGATGGCGCACGAGGCGGTGTCGCTCAACGAGGCGCTGGCGCAGACGGTGGCGATGATGCAGCCGCAGGCCAACCGCGAGCGCGTGATCATCCGCTCCAGCTTCGCCTCGCGCCTGCCGGATGTGGTCGCCGATTCGCGCAGCGTGCGGCAGATCGCGCTCAACCTCTTGTCGAACGCCGTGCGCTACACCCAGGCCGGCGGCCAGGTCATCGTGTCAACCGCCTACGAGCCGTCGGGCGACGTGGTGATGCGGGTGCGAGACACCGGCATCGGCATGACCCAGGCCGAGATCGAGCAGGCGCTGAAACCGTTCAAGCAGATCAACGCGCTGAAACGGTCGCGCGGCGATGGCACCGGCCTCGGCCTGCCGCTGACCAAGGCGATGGTGGAGGCCAACCGCGCCCGCTTCGCCATCAACTCGACGCCCGGCGAAGGCACGCTGGTCGAGGTGACTTTTCCATCAACGCGGGTGCTGGCGACCTGAAGGCGAGCCTCGATCGAGGCCGACCACCCGGCCGCTGCTCCAGCTCGGCTTCCAGAGAGCAACGGCGGGTGCTGCCTGTCGCCAGGTCCACGCTGAGCCATCTTCCTTGCAAAATTGGAATTTGACTCCATAATTACATGGATGATTGAACGCCGCATCACGACCGAACTTACCGAACTGCTGGACAGCATGCCTGCGGTGGCGCTGCTCGGACCCCGCCAGGTCGGCAAGACCACACTCGCGCTCGCCATAGCCGAACAGCGTCCGTCGATCTATCTTGACCTCGAATCCGACGCGGACCGCGCCCGGATTGCCGAGCCGGAGCTTTATCTGGCGGAGCATGAGGACAAGCTGGTCATCCTGGACGAAGTCCATCGGCTGCCGAACCTGTTCCAGAATCTCCGCGGACTGATCGACCGCGGGCGCCGCGGCGGCAGAAGGACCGGCCGTTTCCTCCTGCTCGGATCGGCGTCGATCGACCTCATGAAGCAGTCCGGAGAAACCCTTGCCGGCCGCATTGCCTATGTCGAAATGCACCCCATCGACGGTCTCGAGGTCGGCACCGCCGATCTTGGTCGGATATGGGTACGCGGCGGCTTTCCCGACAGCTTTCTGGCCGCCAGCGACCGCGCCAGCCAGCGGTGGCGGCTGGATTTCATCCGCACCTACCTGGAGCGCGACATTCCCCTCCTCGGCCCGCGTATTCCAGCCGAGACGCTGCGCCGCTTGTGGACGATGCTGGCGCACCACCAGTCGGGTCTGCTCAACGCCGCCGAGTTTGCCCGCGCGCTCGGTGTCGACGGCAAGACCGTCGCGTCCTATCTCGACCTGCTGGTTGATCTTCTGTTGGTCCGCCGGTTGGAACCCTGGCATGCCAATGTCAGCAAGCGCCTGGTCAAATCCCCACGCGTCTACGTTCGGGACAGCGGCATCACCCATGCACTGCTCGGCCTCCCCACTCAGGAAGATGTGCTCGGACATCCGGTGGCCGGCGCGAGCTGGGAAGGTTTCGCGATCGAAACCCTTACCGCTGCCGCCCCCACCGGCACGCTCAGCAATTTCTACCGGACGGCCGGCGGCGCCGAGATCGACCTGCTGCTCACCTTGCCGGGCCAGCGCCTCTGGGCCATCGAGGTCAAGCGAAGCCTGACGCCGAAGGTGGAAAAAGGCTTCCACCAGGCCTGCGAGGATCTTGCCCCGGAGCGACGCATCGTGGTCTTCCCGGGATCGCAGCGTTTTCCGCTCCAGCATGGCATCGAAGCGATGCCCCTGCAGGATGTCGGTCGGGCCTTGCTCGGCGAAGCATGACGCAGGAAGCGGCGGCCTCCCAAATCTTTCGTGACCGGCCCGGGACGACGGCCAATGCTTTCGGGCGTAAGCCGGATATCCATACTCAACTTATTGAAAACATGTCGGAATCCATCCAGTTTAGAATTCTTCTAAACTATTGATATTGTTGGCATTTGTATTGACGGCGGCGGCGGCTTCCTAGAATAGGTTGTTCGTTCCGGAGAGGAACCGCAGAAGAACCGCCCAGGGGCCTTTGCACCCCGCTGACCAGGAGAAGACGATGGCCAAGGGATTGAACCGGTCGAAGCTCGCCGGCTGTGCCGCGCTTGCCTTCGCCACGCTGTTTGCAGGCGCCGCATCCGCCGACGGCACCGTCAACATCTATTCATATCGCCAGCCCGACATCATCAAGCCGGTGCTCGACGCCTTCACCGCAGAGACCGGCGTAAAGACCGAGGTGCTGTTCCTCGACAAGGGGCTGGAGGACCGCATCCTCGCCGAAGGCCAGAACTCGCCGGCCGACGTCATCCTGACCGTCGACATCTCGCGCCTGACCAACGCCAAGGCGAAGGGCGTGACCCAGGCGCTGGACGACGCCACCGTCAACGCCAACCTGCCGGCCGAGTACCGCGACCCCGAGGGCCACTGGTTCGGCGTCACCAAGCGCGCCCGCGTGCTCTACGCCTCCAAGGACCGCGTGAAGGAGACGGCGATCACCTATGCCGAGCTCGCCGACCCGAAGTGGAAGGGCAAGATCTGCATGCGCTCCGGCCAGCACGACTACAATCTCGGCCTGTTCTCGGCGGCGATCGCCCATTGGGGTCCGGAGAAGACCGAGGAGTGGATGAAGGGGCTGAAGGCCAATCTGGCGCGCAAGCCGGACGGCGGCGACCGCCCGCAGGCCAAGGCGATCTTCGCCGGCGAGTGCGACCTGGCGCTCGGCAACACCTATTATGTCGGGCTGATGCGCACCAACGAGAAGGAGCCGGAGGAGAAGGAGTGGGGCAACGCCATCAACGTCGTCTTCCCGACCTTCGAGAACGGCGGCACGCATGTGAACATCTCGGGCGCCGCGCTCGCCAAGAACGCGCCGAACCGCGACAACGCCGTCAAGCTGATCCAGTTCCTGTCGAGCCACAAGGCGCAGCAGGTCTATGCGGCGCAGACCTATGAATATCCGGTCGAGCCGGGGCTGGAGCCGTCGGACGTGGTGAAGGCCTTCGGCACGCTCAACGCCGACACGCTGTCGCTCGACGAGATCGCCAAGAACCGCAAGGCGGCCTCCGAAATGGTCGACCGCGTCGGCCTCGACGACGGCCCGAGCAGCTGAACGCACGCATTCCAATTCGGCGGAGACCGCACTGCGGGCCTCCGCCGAACAGGCGTAAAAATCATCGCCGTGCTCTTTCGCACCCCCCTCTGTCCTGCCGGACATCTCCCCCGCAAGGGGGGAGATCGGCTGGCCGCTTTGCTTTCGCCAATCGCCGACGCGGCAGAATGCGGGCGGAGAGCGAAGCTGCCAATCTCCCCCCTTGCGGGGGAGATGTCCGGCAGGACAGAGGGGGGTGCTCAAGACGCAGGCCGTAACGCGGCCACAACCGCGTGATGGTTCCGCCATGGACCTGACCGCGGCAGACACAAGCCCGGGCGCAAGTCGCCCGCTGCCGGTCCGCCGCGCCCGCCATCCGCTGATGCTGGCGGTGGCGCTGGCCATATCGGCGATCGTGCTGCTGCCGGTCGCGACGCTGACCGTCATCGCGCTGTCGGGCACCGGCGAGGACTGGCCGCATCTGGCCGCCAACGTGCTGCCGACCGCGGCGATCACCACCGCGGTGCTGATCGCCATGGTGTCGGCGGGAACCGCGGTGGTCGGCGTGACCGCGGCATGGCTGGTGGTCGGCTTCGATTTCCCGCTGCGCCGGCTGTTGTCCTGGGTGCTGGTGCTGCCGCTGGCGGTGCCGCCCTATCTGGCGGCCTACGCCTTCGGCGAGTTCTTCCTGTTCACCGGGCCGGTGCAGTCGGCGCTGCGGGTCGTCTTCGGCTTCCACACACCGCAGGACTACTGGTTCCCGGACCTGCGCTCGACGCCGGGGGCGGCCTTCGTGCTCACCTGCGTGCTCTATCCCTATGTCTACCTGACCAGCCGCGTCGTCTTCCTGATGCAGGGCCGCAACATCGGCGACGTGGCGCGCACCCTCGGGGCGCGGCCGGCACGCGTCTTCTTCCGGGTGCTGCTGCCGGTGGCGCGGCCGGCGATCGCCGCCGGCGTCGTGCTGGTGCTGATGGAGACCATCAACGACATCGGCGTCGCCGAATATCTCGGCGTGCGCACGCTGACGGCCGCCGTCTACACGACCTGGATCAACCGCGGCAGCCTGGAGGGTGCGGCGCAGCTCGCCGTGCTGATGCTGATCCTGGTGCTGATGCTGCTCGCCTGCGAGCAGTTCGCCCGGCGGCTGCAGCGCTTCCACAACGCCCGCGCCACGCAGATCAGGGCGCGGCCGCCGCGCGTTCGCCTGAAGGGGCTTGCCGCCGGCGCGGCGCTGGCGGCGGTGGCAACGCCGGTCGTCTTCGGCTTCGGCGTGCCGCTGTGGGTGTTCGGCCGCTACGCCTCGCGGCGGCTCGACAGCCTGATCAACGTCGATCTGGCAAAGGCCTTCCTGAACAGCGTGCTCACCGCCGGCGTGGCTTCCCTGCTCACCGTGGCGATCGCGCTGTTCCTGATCTATGCGGTGCGCGTCTCGCGCTCCGGCCCGATGCGCGTGCTGGTGCGCCTCGCCTCGGTCGGCTACGCCCTGCCCGGCACCATACTCGGCCTCGGCCTGCTCTATTCGCTGGCCAGGGCCGACAATGCGATCGACGCGCTGGCGCGCGCCCATCTCGGCGTCTCGACCGGGCTGCTGATGACCGGGTCGGCGACCGCGGTCGTGCTGGCCTGCACCATCCGCTTCCTGGCGCTGGCCGAGGGCGCGGTGCGGACGGGCCTGGAAAAGCTGCCGGCGAGCCTCGACGAGGCGGCGCGCAGCCTGGGCAAGCCGCCGCTCGCCAGCGCCACGCTGATCCTCGCCCCGCTGCTCAAGCCGGCGATCCTGACGGCGCTGGTGCTGGTCTTCGTCGACACGGTGAAGGAGCTGTCGGCGACGATCCTGCTCAGGCCCTTCGGCTTCAACACGCTGGCGACGCTGGTCTACGAGAACGCCTCGCGCGCGGTGGTCGAGGACGGCGCGGTCGCGGCGCTGCTGATCATCGCCACGGCCACCGTGCCGGTGATGCTGCTGTCGCGCGCGCTGGCGCGCGACCAGGAAGCGTCGCTCTGACGGAAATACCCGAAGCGATCGGGTTCGCAGGGTCGGCCATGGCACGGGCACAAAGAAAAAGGCGCCCTTTCGGACGCCTAGGCTTGATGCTGTCAACTACGGGGGCTTGAGAAAGCAACCCTTGGGAGGGCAGGGATTTCTCCTTCAAGTTGAGGCAACTATGCCGCCCGTTCGTTAACGAGTCCTTACCGCGGAAGGCAAAGCTCTAGCCAACCGTGCCACGTCGGAAATCTAGGTAAATTTGATCGAAAGATTTGGTTTACCATGTTCGGCCCGGGCCCCCGTCAGGCCTTGAGCTGGGGAAGATCGCGATAGAGCTCCAGCGCCTCGGGATTGGCCAGCGCCTCCTTGTTCTTGACCGGGCGGCCGTGCACCACCTCGCGCACCGCGAGCTCGGTGATCTTGCCCGACTTGGTGCGCGGAATGTCGGCGACGGCGACGATCCTGGCCGGCACGTGGCGCGGGCTAGCACCGGTGCGGATTTTCGCGCGGATGCGCTTTTCCAGCTCCTCGTCGAGCGAGACACCCGCCGCCAGCCGCACGAACAGCACGACGCGGACGTCGTCGTCGAAATCCTGGCCGATGCACAGCGCCTCGGCGATCTCCGGCATCTGCTCGACCTGGTTGTAGATCTCGGCCGTGCCGATGCGCACGCCGCCGGGGTTGAGGGTGGCGTCGGAACGGCCGTGGATGATCAAGCCGCCATGTTCCGTCCATTCGGCGAAATCGCCATGGCACCAGATGTTGTCGAAGCGCTCGAAATAGGCGCCGCGGTACTTCTTGCCGTCCGGATCGTTCCAGAAGCCGATCGGCATGGACGGGAACGCCTTGGTGCAGACGAGCTCGCCCTTCTCGCGCTCGACATGCAGGCCGTCGTCGTCCCACACGTCCATCGCCATGCCGAGGCCGGCCGCCTGGATCTCGCCGCTCCACACCGGCAGGGTCGGGACGCCGAGCACGAAGCAGGAGACGATGTCGGTGCCGCCGGAGATCGAGGCGAGATGCACGTCCGCCTTGATCCCCTCATAGACGAAACGGAAGCCCTCCGGCGACAGCGGCGAGCCGGTGGAGAGCACCGCCCGAACGGTCGAGAGCGTGTGCGTGTCGAGCGGCCTCAGCCCGGCCTTGCGCACGGAATCGATGAATTTCGCCGAGGTGCCGAAATGGGTCATGCCTTCCCGGTCGGCATAGTCGAACAGGATGTTGCCGGAGGGATGGAACGGCGAGCCGTCATAGAGCAGCAGCGTCGCCCCGACTGCGAGCCCCGACACCAGCCAGTTCCACATCATCCAGCCGCAGGTGGTGAAGTAGAAGACACGGTCGCCCTCGCGCACGCCGGCATGCAGCCGATGCTCCTTGACGTGCTGCAAAAGCGTTCCGCCGGCCGAATGGACGATGCATTTCGGGATGCCGGTCGTGCCGGAGGAATAGAGGATGTAGAGCGGATGGGCGAAGGGCAGCGGCTCGAAGGCGACCGGCTTCGCCGCGAAGCCGGCGGTTGCCGACGCCAGCGTGTCCGCGCCCGGAACGGCCGCCGCCGCCGCCTCGGCACTGCCGAGATAGTCGACGATCAGCACCTTGCGCAGGCTGGGCAGCTTCGCAGCGACAGCCGCCACCTTGGCGGCAACGTCGATCGCCTTGCCGTTGTACCAGTAGCCGTCGGGCGCGATGAAGACGACCGGCTCGATCTGGCCAAAACGGTCGAGCACGCCCTGCTCGCCGAAATCGGGCGAACAGGACGACCAGACGGCGCCGATCGAGGCCGTGGCGAGCATCGCGGCGATGGTCTCGGGCATGTTCGGCATCATGGCGGCGACGCGGTCGCCCGCCTTCACGCCCAGCGATCGCAGGAGCTGCTGCAGCTTCGATACAAGCGCGTGCAGGTCGTCCCAGGAAAAGCGGCGCTCGACCTTGTCCTCGCCGCGGAAGACCAGGGCGTCGCCGCTGCCCGTCCTGCGCAGCAGGTTTTCCGCGAAATTCAGGCGTGCGTCGGGAAAGAAGGCGGCGCCGGGCATGCGGTCGCCGTCGATCAGCAGGCGATCGCCCTTGTCGCCGCGGATGGCGGCAAAATCCCACACCAGCGACCAGAAGGCGGCACGATCCTCGACCGACCAGCGATGCAGCTCGGCATAACTGCCGAACCGCCTGCCGGCAGCGCTTTCGACAAGCCCCGTGAAGGCCGTGATTGGCGCCTCGCCGATACGCGCCGCATCCGGAATCCACAGTGGCTGCGTGCTGCTCATGCTTTTCCTCCCGACACCGCACCGCTCATGCATAGTGCACTGCACAAGCGCAAAAAGCACACAAGCGTACCAACGGCAAGCGTCATTGGCCGACCACAATCGGTTGAAATGCCGCGCCAGTCCGCTAAACCCGGAAGCCGGCTGACCGCGTTCCAAGAAGGGCTTGATCGAGCATATGCCATCGTCAACGCTGAGGCGGAGCATCTGGGTACTCGCGGCCGCGACCGTGCTCGCCGCCGCGGCGCTCGCGATAATCCCCTACGTCGCCTCCACCCGCATCGTGCGCGACCGCATCGCCGCCGAGATCGGCACCTGGAGCGGCTACCGCGTCGAGATCGGCGCGCCGCCCGAGCTGGTGATCTGGCCGCAATTGCACGCGGTGCTGACAGATATCACCTTTTCCGACCCGGCGTCGGCGTCCGGTAACCCCGTCGGAACCGTCGAGCGGATGGAGATCGAGCTCGCTCCGCTGGCGGCGATGCGCGGCGACGCCGTCTTCACATCGGCAACGCTGGTGCGGCCCACCCTTGCCGTCGGCACGGACGGCGATCCGCTGACCGTCTTCGCGGGCAAGGGGCGCATCCGCGCGGCCGTGGAGCGGACCCGCGCCACTCTTGCGGAGAAAGGCCCTGCCGCGGCACGCGCCGACCTGCCGGACGATGCGTTCGGCAGCCTGCGGATCGTGCAGGGCCGCATCGTCGGTCCGGATGGCGGCGCGGCGGAACCGCTGGCGACCGGCATCGAAGGCAGCATCGACTGGCCCGCCTTCGACGAGGCAGGCAGCCTCGCTTTGCGCGGCAGCTGGCGCGGCGAGGCCGTGCGGCTCGAGCTCGGCAGCGCCAATCCGCTGCTGCTGATGGCCGGAGCCGCGGCACCGCTGCGCGTCTCCGCTTCGGCCGCTCCCGCCTCCGCTTCCTTCGACGGCACCGCCACGCTCGCCGCAATTCCGTTCCTCAACGGCCGGATCAGCCTCTCCGCGGGTTCGTTCGACCGGCTCGCCAACTGGCTGGGCACCGACAACCCGGACTGGGAGAACCTGCGCGCCTTCTCGCTTTCAGGCGCGGTCTCCAGCGACGACCGCCGCATCAAGCTGGAAGAGGCCAGCCTGCAGGTCAACGAGGCCAGGGCGACCGGCGCCGTCGAGCTGGTGTTGCGGTCCGGCGGGCCCGCGGTGTCCGGGTCGCTCGCCTTCGACAGCGTCGGGTTCGACCAGGTGCTGAAGGCGCTGCTGCCGCTGACGGGAAGCCGACCGGAGCCGGACGGGGCACCGGCCGGCGATCATCTGCTTCTGGACATGCGGCTCTCCGCCGACCGCGCCGCCATGGGCGGCCTGCAGATGGCGGAAGTCGCGGCCGCCATACAGGCCCGCAAGGGATCTGTGGCGCTCGACATACTCGACGCCCGCTCTCTTGGCGGCGAATTCCGGGCGGGCATGCGCTTTACCAGGCAGGCCGCCGGGATCGGCGCCGAGATGACGCTTACCGCCTCGAACGTCGACGGCCGCGCCTTCGGAGCCGCCGCGGGGATGACGCAGCTCGTGCCGAGCGGGCGCGGCGCGGTGTCGCTGACGCTCCGCGGCGAAGGCAGCGACGCCCGGTCCGCGCTGCAGTCCGGCAGCGGCAGCTTCGCCGCGCGCTTCGGCGCCGGGACGCTGTCGCGGTTCGATCTCACGACCTTCCTGGAGCTCTGCCGCAAGGGCGGCTTCTTCTCGCTGGCCGAGACCGCCAATGGCGAGTTGCAGATCGACGGCCTCGACCTCGGCGCCGAGATCGTCGCCGGCGTCGCCCGGATCGACGAGGCGGAAGCGCGCTTCGGCGATCGCCGGCTGTGGATTTCCGGCCTCGCCTCCTACGCCGATCTCGGGCTGGCGCTGACCGGCGGGATCGGCCCGCTCAGGCCGCCCGCCCCGCCGAACCCGCTCCCGGACGAGGCCGGTTTCTTCGTCGGCGGCTCCTGGGCGGCCCCGCTCATCTCGCCGACGGCGCCGGCAGGGAATTGAACGGCCGCGGCCGCGGCGCGGCCGTGCCCCCTATCCCCGCTGGGCGGCCTGCTCGTCTCGCGCCCGCTGCACCTCGCGGCGCTTGTTGGCGACCGAGGCGATGATGACGCCGACGGCGACGATGGCGATCAGCAGCGTGCAGGCGGCGTTGATCTCCGGCGTCACGCCGAGGCGCACCTGCGAATAGATCTTCATCGGCAGCGTGGTGGCACCCGGCCCCGAGGTGAAGCTGGCGATGACGAGATCGTCGAGCGAGAGCGTGAAGGCCAGCATCCATCCCGACACGATGGCCGGCAGGATCACCGGCAGGGTGATCTGGAAGAAGGTCTTCACCGGCGGCGCGCCGAGGTCCATCGCCGCCTCCTCGAGGGAGCGGTCGAAGGTCATCAGCCGCGACTGCACCACCACGGCGACGAAGCACATGGAGAATGTGATGTGGGCGAGCGTCACCGTGAAGAAGCCGCGGTCGAGCCCGATGGCGACGAACAGGAGCAGCAGCGACAGGCCGGTGATGACTTCCGGCATGACCAGCGGCGCGAATACCATGCCGGAAAACAGGATTCGCCCGCGAAAGCGCGTGTAGCGGGTGAGCGCAAGCGCGGCCAGCGTGCCGAGCACCGTCGCCACCGTCGCCGAGATGAAGCCGACGCGGATCGTCACCCAGGCGGCGTCCATCAGGCCCTGGTTGTTGAACAGCGACACGTACCACTTGGTGGAGAAGCCGCCCCACACCGTCACCAGGCGGGACTCGTTGAAGGAGAAGACGACGAGCAGCACGATCGGCAGATAGAGGAAGGCGAAGCCGAGCACGATCGAGACGATGTTGAAGCGCGTCCAGTTGCCGCTCATCTGCCCTGCTCCTGGGCGCGCGCCTGCGCGTTCTGGAAGATCATGATCGGCACGATGAGGATCAGCAGCAGGATCACCGCCACGGCCGACGAGACCGGCCAGTCGCGATTGGCGTTGAATTCGTTCCACAAGGTCTTGCCGATCATCAGCGTCTCCGAGCCGCCGAGCAGGTCGGGGATGACGAACTCGCCGACGGCCGGGATGAAGACCAGCATGCAGCCGGCGACGACGCCGGGCAAAGACAGCGGGAAGGTGATCTTCCAGAAGGCGCTGATGGGCGGGCAGCCGAGGTCCTGCGCGGCCTCGATCAGCGAATAGTCCATCTTCTCCAGCGAGGAGTAGAGCGGCAGCACCATGAAGGGCAGGTAGGAATAGACGATGCCGATGAAGATGGCCGTATGGGTGTTCAATATGACCAGCGGCGTGTCGATGATGCCGGTCGCCAGCAGCACCTGGTTGAGCAGGCCCTCGGGCTTGAGGATGCCGATCCAGGCGTAGACGCGGATCAGGAAGCTCGTCCAGAACGGCAGGATGACGAGCATCAGCAGGGTCGGCCGGATGGATGCCGGCGCGCGCGCCATGCCGTAGGCGATGGGATAGGCGATGAGCAGCGCCAGAACGGTCGAGATGCCGGCGATGACGACGCTCGACACATAGGCGTTGAAATAGAGCGCATCCTCGGTCAGCCAGACATAGTTGTCGAAATTGAGCTGGCTCAGCGCATCGAAGAAACCGTCGACGCCGAACACCGGCGTATAGGGCGGCATGGCGATCGCCGTCTGCGACAGCGAAATCTTGAAGACGATGAAGAACGGGACGAGGAAAAAGAACGTCAGCCACAGATAGGGAACAACGATCACCAGCCGGCCGGTGATGGCGCCCAGCAGCGTGCCGGACGCCGCGGATGCGGTTTGGGCCGCCTGGATCGTGGGCGAGGAAGATACTGCCGTGTCGGCCATCTTCCCCTCCTACCGCGTCAGCACGACGCCGGCATCCGGCGCGAAGGACACCCAGGCGCGGTCGTTCCAGCTCAGCGGATCCTCGGTGATACGCGAGCTGTTGAGCGCGCTGGCCTTGAGCACCTGCCCGTCGGCCAGCCTGACGTGGTAGACGGTCATGTCGCCGAGATAGGCGAGGTCGTAGATCTCGCCCTCCATGACATTGGCCGTGCCTTCCGCCGGCGGGCGCGACGACACTTTTATCTTCTCCGGGCGGATGGCGAAGGCGACCGTGTTGCCCGCGGCCGCGTCGCCGGCATTCTCCACAACGATCTCAGCGCCGCTGGCGCCGGTTATCCTTGCGCGGTTTTCGGTGCGCTCGGCGACGGTGCCTTCCAGCATGTTGACGTTGCCGACGAAGCTGGCGACGTAGCGCGAGCCCGGCGCCTCGTAGACTTCGGCCGGGGTGGCGACCTGCATCACCTCGCCCTTGTCGAGGATGGCGATGCGGTCGGCCATCGTCATCGCCTCTTCCTGGTCGTGCGTGACGATGACGAAGGTGAGGCCGAGCGACTGCTGCAGGTCCATCAGCTCGAACTGCGTCTCCTCGCGCAGCTTCTTGTCAAGCGCGCCGAGCGGCTCGTCGAGCAGCAGCACCTTCGGGCGCTTGGCCACCGAGCGGGCCAATGCGACGCGCTGGCGCTGGCCGCCGGAGAGCTGGTGCGGCTTGCGCTTGGCGAACTGCGTCAGCTTGACCAGCTTCAGCATGTCGGCGACGCGCGTCTCGATCTCCGGCTTCGGCATGCCCTCCTGCTTCAAGCCGAAGGCGATGTTCTGCTCGACCGTCATGTGCGGGAACAGCGCGTAGGACTGGAACATCATGTTGACGGGGCGGCGATAGGGCGGGATGCCGCGCAAATCCTGCCCGTCGAGCAGGATGCGGCCCGAAGTCGGCTCGTCGAAGCCGGCGAGCATTCGGAGCAGCGTCGACTTCCCGCAGCCGGACGCGCCGAGCAGCGCGAAGAACTCGCGCTCGTAGATCGACAGGGACAGGTTGTTGACCGCGGTGAAGTCGCCGAACCGTTTCGTGACGTTCTCGAAGGCGATGTACGGCCTGGCGTCAGGATCGTTCCACGGCGCGAACGACCTGCGGATGCTGCCGAGCGATTTCATTGTCCCTGTCCCCTGTCCCCTGTCCCCGACATGAAAGTCCCGGCGGGATGACCGCCGGGACCTTTGCTTCACTGCCCCGTGGTGATCCTGGTCCAGGAGCGCGTCAGCAGACGCTGCGACTTCGGATCGTAGGGGGCCACGGTGAACAGTTTCTGCAGAGTAGCTTCGTCCGGATAGATCGCCGGGTCGTCGAGAATCTCCTTGTCGATGAACTGCTGCGAGGCCTTGTTGCCGTTGGCGTAGAAGATGTAGTTCGAGGCCTTGGCGGCGACCTCCGGCTTCATGATGTAGTTCAGGAACTCATGCGCCTCTGCGGCATGCGGCGCGTCGGCCGGGATGGCCATCTGGTCGAACCACATCTCCGCGCCTTCCTTCGGCACCACGAAGTCGACGGTGACGCCCTGGTTGGCTTCCGAGGCGCGATCGCGGGCCTGGAAGACGTCGCCGGACCAGCCGACCGCCAGGCAGATGTCGCCGTTGGCGAGCGCGTTGATGTATTCGGAGGAGTGGAATTTGCGGATGCTCGGCCGGATCGCCAGCATCGCCTCCTCGGCCTTGGCGAAATCCTCGGCCGTGTTGGCTTCGGGGTCCATGCCGAGATATTTGAAGGTGGTGGGGATGATGTCCTGCGGGGAATCGAGCACGTAGACGCCGCAATCCTTCAGCTTGGCGAGATTCTCCGGCTTGTAGAAGACGTCCCAGCTGTCGACCTTGTCGATGCCGAGGGCCGCCTTCACCTTGTCGACATTGTAGCCGATGCCGACCGTGCCCCACATGTAATTGATCGAATATTCGTTGCCGGGATCGTATTTGGCGGTGCGCTCGTTGACCACGTCCCACATGTTGGAAATGTTCGGCAGCTTCGACTTGTCGAGCTTCTGGAACACGCCGGCCTGGATCTGGCGGGCGAGGAAGTTGGCGGTCGGCACCACGACGTCATAACCGGTGCCGCCGGCAAGCAGCTTGGTCTCCAGTATCTCATTGGAATCGAAGACGTCGTAGACGACCTTGATGCCGGTTTCCTTGGTGAACTCGTCGATGATCGAGCTATCGATATAGTCCGACCAGTTGTAGACGTTGACGACCCGCTCCTGCGCGCCGGCGCCGGCGGCGAAAACGGTCAGAAGGGCCGTGGCTGCGGACAGCCGGAGCGCGTTTCGGATCATGATGTTCTCCTCTTCAACTGTTCCCGGCGGACGCGCGCTTCGGATGGTTCGGCGTCCGGTTTTCAACAAAGATTATTGGCGTTGCGGCGGTGCGACAAGCCGGATTTGACCGGCGGACATTTCGTCCCAGCCCGGCCGCGACGAAGCCGGGCACGGGCAAGCCTACGAATCCTCCGGAGGAGTGGGAAGTCGCGTTCGACAGGACCGCAAGGGCGGCTGCCGAGCGCCGGCACGCGGACCGGATCGTTTTTCTGAAACCTGCACGGCCCTCGATGCGGCCCGCTGCGGATGCTGGCAAGATACGCCTGTCGGTTTGTTCAGACGGCGGTCAAGGTGCGCCCTGGACCGCGAAGCTGTCAATGGGGCGCGGGAATTCCGGTGACGCCGGGCCGTGCCGGACGGGACTGCCGCCGCAACTGCATGCCGATATGCGCCAGCAGCGCGGCAAACACCACCGCGCCGCCGACGACGGTGCGGGCGGAGGGGACCTCGCCATGGATCAGCCAGACCCATAGCGGACCGGCAATGGTCTCGAAGGTGCCGAGCAGCGCGGCCATGGAGGCCGGCACCAGCCGGGCGCCGCTGGCGAACAGCGCCATGCCCAGCCCGAGATTGAGCGCGCCGAAAGCGAAGAGCAACCCCAGGTCACGCAGGGAAACCGCCAGCGACCCGGACATGACGAAGCCGACGGCGCAGGCGACGATGGTGCCGAAGCAGACGGCCGAGGTCATGCGCACGCCCGAATAGCGGCGGGTGATCACGGTTGCGGACGCGAAGGAAACGGCGATGGTCATGGCGAGCAGGTCGCCGACCGGCGAGATACGGCCGTCGAAGGAACCCGACACCATGACCGCCACGCCGGCCAGCACGGCGAAGATCGCCACCCAGGTCGCCGCCGACACCTTGTCGCGAAAGAACACCCAGCCGAGCAGGGCGGCGATCAGCGGCACGCCGGCATTGATCAGGAGCACGTTGGCGATGGTGGTGTGGGCGATGGCGAGCACGAAGCAGGTGGAGGCGGCGGTGAAGAACAGCCCGACCGCCACGCCCGGCCAACCCATCTGCCGGAACTGCAAGGCGGCCCCGCGGGGCCCGTCACGCAAGAGCAGGAATCCGAGCAGGAACAGAGCGGCGAACAGCGAGCGCCAGAACACGATGGTCCAGTCGTCGTCCGCCTCGAGGAAGCGGGCGATGGCGCCGCCGGTGCTCCAGGCGAAGGCCGACAGGAAGACCAGCAGCATGCCGATCCGCTCCTCGCCTTGCGAGGAGGCGGGTGCCGGTTGCGCAGCGGTCATATCGGTCATCGCGGCAAAGGCCCGTCGCCAGGGAGGCAGGGCGCGGTCCGCCCCGGCCGGAGATCACGTCGGCTCCGCTTCGCCTAGCGGATGATCGCCATGCTGGCGTGATCCAGGCAAGGCATCCGGTTGGGACAATTCGCGGCCGATGCAGGCGAGCATGGCCGGAATGCTCCGCTGCCGGCCATCGGACTAGCCGGGCGCCTCGCCGGGCGGTTCTCGCCGAAACTCGGGCTCCTGAGCTACGATCCAGCCGGCGAACGCCAGCATGGCGGCGGTCGGCTGCCGCGACTTGAGCCTGGTCAGCCAGTAGCTGCCGAGCGAAATGGAGGCGCGGAACGGCCGCCGGATCGAGCCGTTGCGCAACTGGCGCGAGAACATCAGCGCGGGAGCCAGGGCGACGCCCACGCCCTGCTCGGCCGCCTCCATCATGGCGAGCGAGGAGTCGAAGACGATGGCGCCGGCAAGGTTCGGCGGAGCCTCGACGCCGGCGGCAGCGAACCAGCGGCTCCATTCGTCGGCGCGATAGCTGCGCAGCAGCGTGAGTTCGCCGAGATCCTGCGGAGAGCGGAGCGCGGCGGCCAGGGCGGGGGTGCAGAGCGGCGTCAGCGGCGCCTCGAACAGTTCGGTCGCATCGAGGCCGTGCCAGGCGCCGTTGCCGAAGCGGATGGAAAAATCCAGCCCTTCGGCAGCCAGGTCGACGCGGTTGTTGTTGGTGGACAGCCTCAGCTCGACGAAGGGGTGCGCGCGCCTGAAGCTTTCGAGCCGCGGCAGCAGCCAGCCGACCGCGAAGGTGCCGACCGCTCCCACCACCAGCAATTCGCGGACCTTTCCCGAGCCGACCCGGTCGAGCGTCGTTGCCAGGCGGTCGAAGGCATCGCTCACGACCGGCAGCAGCGCCTCGCCCTCTGCCGTGATCCTGAGGCCGCGCGGCAGCCGGCGGAACAATTGCACGCCCATTCGCTGCTCGAGGGTGCGGACCTGCTGGCTGACGGCAGCCTGCGTCACGGAAAGCTCGATGCCGGCCCGGGTGAAGGAGAGATGGCGGGCCGAGGCCTCGAAAGCCCGCAACGCGTTGAGCGGAAGATAAGGCCGAACCATTGACGATGCCCCAGGAAAACTTATGGCTGGACCGACTTATCATCGTTTGTGGGCAGTTCCAGCGGGTCATAAACCGGTCCCTGTCCAAACCGAGGAGTTCGCCTTGTCCAAACGATCCCACGTAAAGCTCGCCGCAGGCCTGCTTGCCTGCATGCTGGGCGGCCTATCTGGTGCCTTCGGCGCCAGCCCCGAGGACGCGAGGGTGCGGCAGCTGGTGGACGAGGCGGTGAAGCCGGTGATCGAGCAATACGGCATACCGGGCATGGCGGTTGCCGTGACCATCGCCGGCGAGCATCACTTTTTCGAGTACGGCCTGGCGTCGAAGAAGCCGCGGGTCGCCGTCACGCGCGATACGCTGTTCGAGCTGGGCTCGATCAGCAAGACCTTCACGGCGACCCTTGCCGCCTATGCCGAGGTCGAAGGCAAGCTTTCATTGACCGACAGCGTCAGCGACCACATGCCGGAGCTCAAGGGAAGCGCGCTGGACGCGGTGCGCGTGCTCGATCTCGCCACCCACACGACGGGCGGTTTTCCGCTGCAGCTGCCGGACGACGTCAAGAACCAGAAGCAGCTCGTCGCCTATTATCGCGGATGGAAGCCGCAGTTCGAGCCCGGCACGCACCGCAGCTATGCCAATCCCAGTGCCGGCCTTCTCGGCATCGTTGCCGCAAAGGCCATGGGGTCGAGCTTCAAGGCGCTGATGGAAGAAAAGCTGTTCCCGCAGCTCGGCCTGCAACGCACCTATATCGACGTCCCCAAGGGCGAGATGAAATCCTACGCCTGGGGATACAACCGGCGGGACAAGCCGGTGCGGGTCACGCCCGCGCTGCTGGCGCACGAAGCCTATGGGGTCAAGTCGAACGCCGTCGACATGATCCGCTACGTCGACGTGAACATGGGCATCGCAATCGTGCCCGGCCCTGTCGCGCGGGCGGTCGATGCGACGCATGTCGGCTATTTCCGCGCCGGCGAGATCGTCCAGGACCTGATCTGGGAGCAGTATCCCTACCCGGTCGCGCTGGACAGGATGCTCGCCGGCAATTCCCCGGAGATGGCCCGGAGCGCCACGCCGGCCAAAGCGATCGAACCGCCGATGCCGCCGCAGGCCGACGTGATCGTCAACAAGACCGGCTCGACCGGCGGCTTCGGCGCCTATGTCGCCTACATCCCGGCGAAGAAGATCGGCATCGTCATGCTCGCCAACAAATTCTATCCCAATGCCGAGCGGGTGAAGGCTGCGTATGCGGTGCTTTCGGGGCTGGCGGAGTAGTCGGAGTCGACGGCGGAACGGAACCAGAGCACGCTGACCTCGACGCGAGCCCCTTCGCCTCACTGAAAATCGAAGGCGCTCAGACCCGTCACCATCTCGTCCAGCCCCAGCGGGCGGGTGACCGGCGGCTCGGCGCGGGCGAGGCAGCCGACGCGCTCGCACAGCCGGCAGGCCGGGCCGATCGAGGTCGCAACGAACTCGCGCGGTCTTGCGGAAATGCCGCCCGCAGCGGCTGAACGCGTGTACGGCGCGGCGGGAAGAGCCGCGCCGTACACGGTCTCGTCCGTGAAGCCGATGTCGCAGCCCAACAGAAGCGCGGTTCGGCGCGGCCGCTCGTCGAAGGCGCCCTGCGGCCCTTCCAGCGTGCGGGCGACGGTCAGGAAGGCGGCGCCGTCCGGCATCTCGACGGCTTCGACCAGGACCTGGCCTGGCTGGCCGAAGGCGGCGTGGACGGCGAGCTTCGGGCAGCCGCCGCCGAAGCGGTTTTGCGGAAAACCCTGGCTGCCTGCCCGGCGAAACCGGTTGCCGGCATTGTCGACCTCCAGCATGAAGAACGGGATGCCCACAGCCCCCGGCCGCTGCAGCGTCGTCAGCCGGTTGGCCGCCTGCTCGAAGGAGACGCCGAAGCGCGAGCGCAGCACGTCGACGTCGTAGCGGGCGCGGACAGCGGCCGCGTGGAAGGCGGCGTAGGGCATCATCAGGGCGTGCGCGCCATAGCGGCCGAGCTCGAAGCGGGCGAGGCGACGCGCCTCGTCCGACGACAGTTCCAGCGCCTGGATCTCCGCTGCCACCGCCGCGCGCATGCGGATGAGGCACGCCTCCATCGCCACCTCGCGCAGCCTATCGAAGGGCGACAGGCGCTCGGAAATGAAGAGACGCTGCGAATGGCGGTCGTAGCGGCGGCGCCAGTTGGGCATGGTGGCGGCCGGCAGCACCCGCACGGCGATGCCGTATTCGCGCTTCAGCCAGGCCTTCAGCGCGCCGAACAGATCGTCGCCGGGCTCGAGCGCGGCGGCGAAGGCTTCCGCTTCCTCCTCCAGGGCCGCAAAATGGTTGGGCCGCCGCTCGAACACGTCGCGCACCTCGTCGGCCGGCAGGCGCGCCGCCGAAAGGGCGCTGCCGCGCCCTTCCCGCGCCAGCAGTTCCGATAGACCGGACAGCCGCTCCGCCTGCTCGCGATAGGCGCGGAAAAGCTTGATCACGCCCGCGGCCGCGTTGGGTGCGGCCTCGGCCACCTCGACCAGCTCCTGGTCGCCCGGCAGCTCGCCGGCCAGCAGCGGATCGGAAAACACCTCCTTCAGCGCCGCCACCGAGCCCCGCGCCTCGCCCTGCAGCTCCTCCGGCTCGACCTTGTAGGCCGAGGCGAGCTTGAGGATGAGCTGGACGGTGAGCGGCCGCTGGTTGCGCTCGATCAGGTTGAGATAGGAGGGCGAGATGCCGAGCCCCTCGGCCATCGCCGTCTGGGTGAGGCCCTTGGCATTGCGGATGCGGCGGATGCGCGGACCGGCGAAGATCTTTTGGTCGGGCATGGGTCAGCAGCCCGACTTCGGGATGTTTTTGCCGCCACACGCGTCTACGCCGGGATTCTTCCCACCCCCCTCCGGCCTGCCGGCCATCTCCCCCGCAAGGGGGGAGATGGCCGGCTTAGGCTCCTCCGCCCCTTCTGCAATGCCGGCGGTTGGCGAAAGCCGCGCGGCCGACCAGTCTCCCCCCTTGCGGGCAGGGCAATCGCATATGCCGATGATGACCGTCATTCCGGGGCCGCGCAGCGGAACCCGGAATCCAGAGCGTTGGTGTCGAAGG
>NZ_JCACER010000059.1:0-3634 GCF_059502445.1 Kumtagia sp. | reverse complement strand
GGTTCCGCTGCGCGGCCCCGGAATGACGACGCAGAGCTGTCTGCCCCTCCGATACAACTCATATGCGATAGCCCTGCGTAAACGGGGGAGGATCAAGGGCGTGGACGGCCGCAGCGTCGGTTCCTCCCCTACGAAGCGGGGGAGGGGGACCGCCGAAGGCGGTGGAGGGGGCATCTCGCCTGGCAAGAAGGAAAGGGCCGCAGCATGACCTCCACCCTGCTTCGCGGCCGCACCCTTACCTTCCGGCGCTGGCCGGACGGCCCCGACGACCTCGCCGCCTGCCGCTACGAGGAGGACGGCGGCCTGCTCCTCCGCGACGGCAGGATCGCCGCCGCCGGCCCCTTCGCCCAGGTAAAGGCGCAGGCCGGCGATGGCGTAAAGATCGTCGACCACCGGCCGCATCTCATCCTGCCCGGCTTCATCGACTGCCACGCCCACATGCCGCAGATGCAGATCATCGCCTCCTACGGCGCCGAGCTGCTCGACTGGCTGAACACCTACACGTTCCCGGAAGAGTCGAAGTTCCGCAACACCCAGCACGGCCGCCGCATCGCCCGGCTCTTCCTCGAGGAGCTGATCCGCCACGGCACCACCAGCGTGGTCGCCTACTGCTCGGTGCACAAGGAATCGGCGGACGCCTTCTTCGCCGAATCGCACGACCGCAACATGCTCAACGTCGCCGGCAAGGTGATGATGGACCGCAACGCGCAGGACGGCGTCCTCGATACCCCGCAGTCCGGCTACGACGACAGCAAGGCGCTGATCGCCGAATGGCATAGCAAAGGCCGCCAGCTCTATGCGGTGACGCCGCGCTTCGCCATCACCTCGTCGCCCGAGCAGATGGAGATGGCGCAGGCGCTGATGCGCGAGCATCCCGACCTGCACATGCAGACGCACCTGTCGGAGAACCTCGCCGAGATCGCCTTCACCCAAAAACTCTATCCCTGGTCCAGGGACTACACCGACGTCTACGAACACTATGGCCTGCTCGGCGCAAAAAGCCTGTTCGGCCACTGCATCCACCTGTCGGAACGCGAGGCCGACGCCCTGTCGGCATCCGGCTCGGTGGCCGTCTTCTGCCCGACCTCCAACCTCTTCCTCGGCTCCGGCCTGTTCGACTACCAGCGTTTCCGCACCCGCGAAAACCCGCTGCGCATCGCCACGGCGACCGACGTCGGCGGCGGCACCAGCTATTCGATGCTGCGCACCATGGACGAGGCCTACAAGGTGATCGCGCTAAACGGCGAGAAGCTGAACCCGCTCGCCTCCTTCTGGCAGATGACGCTGGGCAATGCCGAGGCGCTGTCGCTCACCGAGCGCATCGGCACGCTGGAGCCCGGCACCGACGCCGACATCGCGGTGCTCGATTCACGCGCCACGCCGGTCATGCGGCTCAGGATGGAGACCGTCGCGACGCTGGCCGAGGAGCTGTTCCTGCTGCAGACGCTGGGCGACGACCGCGCCGTGCGCGAGGTTTATATCGCGGGCCGCCCGGCCAAGAGCGATCTGGCCGTCCAGGCATAGGCAATCCTCGGAGCGTGCGCCGACCTTTCAAGCGACCTGACCCGGCAGGCGGTTTACTTTTCCCCGCCGGTGTGAGACCTCCGCGTCGGAGCCGATCACGCAAACGTCATCCGTCGCCGGTGCTTCCAGCCGGTGACTTGCCGAAATTTTTGCAAGGATTGTCATGGCCGCTGCGGAAGACATAGCCAGAATCGCCCGGCAGGAAGCCGCGCTTGCCTTCGACGCCTTCGACGAGACGACCGCCTTTGCGCTCGGCTCCCGCATCCGCGACCGGGCGCTGGCGGAAAAACTGCCGATCGTCATCGACATCCAGCTCTGGGACCGCCCGCTCTTCTACGCCGCCCTGCCGGGATCGACCGCTTCCAACCCCAACTGGGCGCGGCGCAAGCGCAACGTCGTGCGCATTTTCCAGCGCAGCACCTACCGCATGGTGCTGGAAAAGGCCCGGCCGGACCGCACCTTTCCGCCAGGCGACGGGCTCGACCCGGCCGACTATGTGCTTGCCGGCGGCGGCTTCCCGATCGCCGTCAAGGGCGCCGGCGTCATCGGCGCGATCGCGGTTTCCGGCCTGCCGGAGCGGCAGGACCATGCCGTCGTGGTCGAGGCCCTCTGCGCCCATCTCGGCCTCGACCATGAGGCGCTGGCCCTGCCGACCGCCGCAAGCTGATCACCGCCCGTCGATCCCAGCGAGTAAAGCCATGACCGCCGAGCCGCGCTCCCTTCTCACATCGATCTTCAGGGCGGCGGTCGCCGCCGCCGACCCCGAGCTCACGATCCGCAAGCACCTGCCGGCGAAGCCGAAGGGCCGCGTCGTCGTCATCGGCGCCGGCAAGGGCTCGGCCCAGATGGCCGCCGCCTTCGAGAAGGCCTGGGACGGGCCGATCGAGGGCGTCGTGGTGACGCGCTACGGCTATGGCGCGACCTGCGAGCGCATCGAGGTGCTGGAAGCCGCGCACCCTGTGCCGGACGAAGCCGGCCTGCGCGCCGGGCGCCGCCTGCTGTCGGCGGTTTCAGGGCTGACCGGGGACGATCTCGTCGTGGCGCTCGTCTCCGGCGGCGGTTCGGCGCTGCTGCCGTCGCCGCCTGAAGGGCTCACGCTGGCCGACGAGATCGCCGTCAACGAGGCGCTACTCGCCTCCGGCGCGCCGATTTCGGCCATGAACACGGTGCGCAAGCATGTGTCGGCGATCAAGGGCGGCCGCCTCGCCGCCGCCGCCTGGCCGGCGAAGGTCGTGTCGCTGGTGGTCTCCGACATTCCCGGCGACAATCCCGCGCTGGTGGCCTCCGGCCCGACGGTGCCGGACGCGGCGACGCGCGAGGAGGCGCTCTCCATCGTCGAGGCCTACCGCATGAGCCTGCCGGACGCCGTGACCGCGCATCTGCGCTCGAAAGGCGCCGACGCGCCGCGTCCGGACGATAACCGTTTCGCCGGCAACGAGGTGCATGTCATCGCCTCCGCCGCCGTGTCGCTCGAAGCCGCTGCCGAGGAGGCCCGCCGCCACGGCGTCGAGGCGGTAATCCTCTCGGACTCGATCGAGGGCGAGGCGCGCGACGTGGGCTCCGTCCATGCCGCGATCGCCCGCGAGGTCGCCCTGCGCGGCCGTCCCTTCGCCCGGCCGGTGCTGATGTTGTCGGGCGGCGAGACCACCGTCACCTTGCGCGGCAAGGGTGGCAAGGGCGGGCGCAACAGCGAGTTCCTGCTGTCCTTCGCCATCGGCATCGACGGTTTCGACGGCATCCACGCGCTTGCGGCGGACACCGACGGCATCGATGGCTCGGAGGACAACGCCGGCGCCTTCGCCGACGGCGCGAGCGTGGCGCGCATGCGCGCCGCCGGCACCGACGCCAAGGCGCTGCTCGCCGCCAACAATGCCTGGACCGCCTTCAGCGCCGCCGGCGACCTGTTCGTGCCGGGGCCGACGGGGACCAACGTCAACGATCTCAGGGCGATTTTGGTGCGGTGACTACCGCCTTGAGGGCTTGCCGCTTGGGCCGTTGCCAAGCACCACCCCCTCTCCGTCTCGCCCTTCGGGCTCGCCACCTCTCCCCCACTGCGCAGGGCAATCGCATATGCCGATGATGATCGTCATGTATGGACGGCCCCGCTTGG
>NZ_JCACER010000058.1:0-41484 GCF_059502445.1 Kumtagia sp. | reverse complement strand
TCGCACGCGGCCCCAACGTCAACGCCGTTCTTCGGGTCTCCAGGGAGTCGGGGTATAAATCCAACGCAAGAGGACTCCAAGAGGCGGAAGTTCAAGCATCACCAATTTCTCTCCCATGAAGTCGGACAGCCGGACCTCCGAGACCACATTCTTCAAATCCTGCCCATTATGCGAATCTCAAAGGACTGGCGTTCGTTCAAACGGCATCTGGACATCGCTTTCCCAAAGGCAGGCTCGCAAGCTGATATGTTCTCAGATCATGATGAGCTTAATGCTTGACACTAAAGCGTGTCGCGATTGACCTGCTTCAGGATACCGATTCCGATGACGAGCGATCTTTCGCCGCGGCTGGCGGCCATCGTCGATGCCTTGCCGCTCGAGCCGGGCATGCGGGTGCTGGAGATCGGCTGCGGGCCGGGTGCCGCGGCAAGGGCGGTCGCCGCCCGAATCGGCGGAGGCCATGTGCTGGCGATCGATCGTTCCGCCAAGGCGATCAGCCAGGCACGGGCCGCCTGCGCCGCAGAGATCGCCGACGGCCGGCTCAGCCTGCGGCAGGTGGCGGCCGAGGAGCTCGAATTGCTGCCCGGCGAAGCGCGTTACGACCTTGCCTTCGCCGTTCGCGTCGGCGCGCTCGACGGCCGGCATCCACGCGCCGGCGAGCTGGCGCGCCGGCGCATTGCCGCCGCGCTGACGCCGACCGGCCGGCTCTTCATCGACGGCGGCGATCCGCTGCGCGAACTGCCGCTGCGAGCCTGATTGGGCCTACGAACCGGCCGGGTACACCGGCCTGCCCAAAAAGCGGCGAAGCGTGAACTTGTGGCTGCGTCGTCGGTTGACACCGCATCGCCTTGCCGCCATAAGGCGCATCGCGGTTTCGGGGTACGTGCTCCGGGTGCCGCGGAAGCCTCGCAGCTAGGCTCCGGACGGTCGGAGGGGTGCCCGAGTGGTTAAAGGGGACGGACTGTAAATCCGTTGGCTTTGCCTACGTTGGTTCGAATCCAACCCCCTCCACCACCGCCGGAAAATGCTGTAGGGTGATATCGGCGCGGGTGTAGCTCAATGGTAGAGCAGCAGCCTTCCAAGCTGAATACGAGGGTTCGATTCCCTTCACCCGCTCCAGCAACCTCTTGAAATAGGCTGGTTTTCCCTGGTCGCGAATGCGCTTCGCCGCTGCCCCGCGGCGCCGATCCTCCTCGATTCGAAAAATTCGCCGCAACGTGGCTTCAGAACATCCAGCCGAGCGCCGCCTGGGTCGCCACGCCGGCTGCGCCGATGACGAAGGTGATGACCAGAGCGGCGGCGATGCTGACGGCGCTGCCGGCGGCGAACATCAGGCCGTCGCGCTCCGACAGCGCCAGCCCGAGCAGGGCGATGGCGAAAGCTGGCAGCCAGTTGCCGAGCGGGATCGGCAGGGTGACGACGACCGCCAGCAGGAAGGACATCACGCCGATGATGCGGTCGCCACGGCGGCGCCAGAACGGCCAGTAGCGCGGCCGCACAAATTTCTCCAGCCATACCAGGCGCGGTACCAGCCGGTTCATCAGGCTGCGGAACTGCTCGGCCGGCACCGACTTTTCGGCGACGAAGCGCGGCAGCCAGGCGCGCTTGCTGCCATACATGAGCTGGGCGGCGACGATCAGCAGGGGCACGCCGAGCACCGCCGAGCTGCCGGGCGGCAGCGGCAGCAGGTTGAGGGCGGCGAACAGCACGAGCAGGGCGGCGAAGCTGCGGTCGCCAAGCGCGTCGACGATCTCCGCCACGGTGATGCGGCCATCGGCTTCGGCGGCGAGCCGGGCGAACAGCAGCGACAGCCGACGCGGCTTGCGCCGGGGCGCGCCGCCGGTGTGGCCCGCGTCGAAGCCCTCCATGTCCGTTCTCATGCCGTTCCTTGCATTTCCCGGCTCTCCGGCAATGTGCCCTGCCGCAGGTTAAGCCTTGATGACGCGCCTTGTTCAGGCGCCCTATGTGGGTGCGGGATGCCGGCTTGCAAAGGGACCGGCCGTCGGACGCCGTCCCGCGGCCCCGCCGTGCTGTCCGCCGATGCAGGCTATCGCTTGAACTCCAGAACATCGAGCTTCGATTCGTAGGCGGGGGCGGGAAACTCGATGCGCCATTCGCCGGGGGCGGTGCGGAACGCATAACCCGCCTGGTCCGTTTCCGGGCCGGAGCCATAGGGCTTCGGCTTGTTGCCGGCGATATAGCCGGAACCGAGATAGGTCAGCCGCCGGTCGCCATCGTCGAAGAAGCGGCCGAGCGTTCGCTGCGAGCCGCTGAGCTTTTCCAGTTGCCAGCCCGAGCCGTCGTCCCTGACGCGGCACTTGAACCAGCCATAGATCACGAGCCTGGCCGGGCCGCCGGCCTTGATGGTGCGGCACTGCCAGTCGCCGACCATGTCGAAATCCTGGAAGGAGACCGCCGGCTTCGCCAGCAGCGCCTCGAATGTCGCGATGTCGGCGGCGTCGGCCCTACGCGCTTCCTCGATCGCCTGTCGCCGGGTCGCGTCGTAGCCGTCGAGCCGCTTGCGGTCGGCCGCGGTGATCAGCGACACGATCTCGCCGGTGGCGAAGGCGGGCAGGGCCGAGAGCAGGGCAAGGCCGAAGGCGGCCATGAAAATTCTGTACATCGTCGGATGTCACTCCAGGGGTTTCGACAAGTCGGGAAGCCAGATCCGGTCCCTTGGCGCGAAGGCGCTTGCCGTCGCATCGGCCTCTCCGAAATACCACGACGTGCATATCTTATTCGTTCCCAGCTTTCGCTGGCCAGTGCTAGACGCGTTGTCGCTGTTGGAACAAGGGCGAGACTCACATGCGCATCCTGCTCACCGGATCATCCGGCTGGCTCGGTCGGACCCTGGCGCCCCGCCTTGCGTCGCTCGGCCACGAGGTGATCGGCCTTGACCCCGCGCCGTCCGGATGGACGCAGGTGGTCGGCTCCATCGCCGATCGCGATCTCGTCCGCCGCGTCATCCGGGAGAACCGCATCGAGGCGATCGTCCACGGCGGCGCCCTGCACAAGCCCGATATCGAGCGCAACGACCGGATGGCCTTCCTCGACGTGAACGTCGTCGGCACCGCCAATCTGCTGGAGGAAGCGATCGCCAGCGGCGTCGACCGTTTCGTCATGACCTCCACCACCTCGCTTATGATCTCCGAGCGCATCCGCGCCGGCGTCGCACGCGGTGCGGCTCGCGCCGAGTGGATCACTGAGGAGCTCTGCCCGATGCCGCGCAACATCTATGGCGTGACCAAGCTTTCCGCCGAGCATCTGTGCCGGCTGCATCACCAGATGCACGGGCTGCCGGTGATCATCCTGCGCACGGCCCGCTTCTTCCCGGAGGCCGACGACATGGCGCATGCGATCGAGCAGTCGGACGACAACACCAAGGCGAACGAATTCCTGTTCCGCCGGCTCACCGTCGAAGATGCGGCGGAGGCGCATGTCCTGGCGCTGCAGAGGGCGCCGGCGCTCGGCTTCGGCACCTTCATCGTCTCGGCGCCGACGCCTTTTTCCCGCAGCGACTGCGAAGCTCTGATCGCCGACGCGCCGTCGGTGGTCGAGCGCTACTTTCCCGACTTTCCGCGCCTCTACGCCCGGCGCGGCTGGACGATGTTCCGGTCGATCGACCGCGTCTACGACGCCGGACTTGCCGAACGCGTGCTCGGCTTCCGTTGCCGTACCGATTTTCGCGCTGTTCTCGATCGGCTGGCCGGGGAAACGGCCCCGACCTAAGCCGGCAGGTTCGCCAGCGCCGGCACGAGATCGCCATAGCCGGTGAAGCGACGCTCATAAGCGAGCCCGAGCAGTTTCGCGGCATCCTCCGCCACTCTGTCGAGCGCCGGATCGTCGGTCTGGGCGAGGTAGACCAGTTTCTCGTAATTGCCGAAGAAATCCTCGATCAGCTCCGGATGGCGGTCGAGCCCGAGCGGCTTCATGAAAAAACTGTCGAAATGGCGGCACAGGAAGTCGGTCATGTAGAAGGCGAGCATGTCGGCGTCGCCTTGCCGCTCGAAGGCGTCGAGCCCCTGGTAGAAGGCGAAGCAATGCGGTCCGGCCATGCGCTCGACGCCGTGCTTCTCGACAATCTTATCGAGCATGCCGCCGGTCCCGCAATCGGCATAGCCGACGAAGATGTTGCGGTAGCCTTCCGCCTTTGCCCTGGCGATCGCCTTGTCCATCTCCGGGGCGATGCGGTCCGGCCGGAAATGGTACTCGGCCGGCAGGCAGGTGAGATCGATGTGGTCGCACGCAAGCCGGCTCTTGACCGCGAGCACCTCGCGCGCCAGCATCCCGCAGGCGATGATCAGGACTCGCTCGGCCTCTTCGGCCTTCCGGCTCTGCGCGTCGTCCATGGAACTTCTTTGCACTTCAATTGTTTATTCTAACAGTCCTGGCACAAGAGGGAACCCGCTTCCATGACACCGTCTCGTATCGCATCGCTCGCCGTCCTGCTGGCCTGTGCGGTCGCCGTATCCGCCTGCGCCAACACCGTCCGCGGCGCCGGCAAGGACATCAAGGGCACCGTCAAGGCGGTCGAGGACACGGTCGAGTAAGCTCGGCCGGATCGATACGAAAAAGCCCCGGCGAGCGGGGCTTTTTTATTGCCGTGCACGGACGCCGCCTTCAGGCAGAGGCGCGCACGTTGTGCTTGCGCTTGACCAGTTCCTTGGCTGTCTCGACGGCCACCGCCGCGTCGCGGCAGTAGGCGTCGGCACCGACCGCCTTGCCGAATTCCTCGTTGAGCGGGGCGCCGCCGACCAGCACGATGTAGTCGTCGCGGATGCCCTTCTCCTTCATCGTGTCGATGACCACCTTCATGTAGGGCATGGTGGTGGTGAGCAGCGCCGACATGCCGATGATGTCCGGCTTGTGCTGCTCCAGCGCGTCCAGGTATTTTTCGACCGGGTTGTTGATGCCGAGATCGATGACGTCGAAGCCGGCGCCCTCCATCATCATGCCGACGAGATTCTTGCCGATGTCGTGGATGTCGCCCTTGACCGTGCCGATCACCATCTTGCCCTGCTTGGGCGCGCCGGTGGCGGCGAGCAGCGGGCGCAGGATGAACATGCCGGCCTTCATCGCATTGGCGGACAAGAGCACTTCCGGCACGAACAGGATGCCGTCGCGAAAATCCTCGCCGACGATGCGCATGCCCTCGACCAGCGCCTCGGTGAGCACCGCATAAGGCATCCAGCCGCGCTCGAGCAGGATGTTCGTGCCTTCCTCGATCTCCTCCTTCAGGCCGTCATAGAGGTCGTCATGCATCTGCTGCACGAGTTCTTCGTCGGAAAGCTCGGACAGGATGATCTCGTCGTCGGACATGGTCTTCGGGGCTCCATGGATGCATTCGGCGCATAATGCCGGCCGCCTCGGCGACGTTGATTTCTATCGTGCGGGAGCCGCAAACCCTTAGCTGATTTGCGACGCGCTGCAAAACGAAAGCGACCGGGATTGGTTGCGGTCGGCGCCGCCGTCCGGTCCGGCCTTTTACGACCCTCCCACATACCGCCTACACCAACAACCACGACAGGCTGGCGGCGCCCGGCCTGGGCACGGGAACCTGGCTCGCGCTGCATGCGATCGACGCCGTCGGCGTCGTGCATGCCATCATATTGAGAATCCAGGCGCTGCTGCTGCCCGTGAAGACGCTGGTCTTTTCGGGGGCCATTGACGGACCGGCTTCCGGTTACGTTTCGATAACCAATCGCGAAACTTTACCGCGAGAGAACACGCGAGCCCTTGTCAGCGCGCTGCGCCGGCAAGAGGCTTGGCGCCTTGATCGCCCGGCGGCCTTGTGAAGGCGCCCGGCGGGCCAGGGGGGACAGCATGATCGGAACAGACGGCCTTGCGATGGCGGCAACAGGCCTCCGCCAGAAGCTTCTGGTCCTGGCGCTGGGTGCAATGTGCGCGCTCGGCGCGGCGCCGGTCGCCAGCGCCGACGAGGCGATGGAGCGGCGTATCGAGGAGCTTGTCCCGGCGCTCTGGGCCTATATCGACCAGGGCATGAAAGCGTTCGACAATCCCGGCCTGGCCATCGGCATCGTCACCAGCGACCGGCTCGTGCTCGCCCAGGGGTTTGGCGTGCGCAGCAAGGGTGGCGCGCCGGTCGACACCAAAACCGTGTTCCAGATCGGCTCGACCACAAAAGCTTTTCTCGCCACCACCATGGCGATCGCCGCCGACCGGGACAAGCTCGCCTGGGGCGCGCGGGTCGTCGACCTGGACAGCGACTTCCAGATGAAGGATCCCTGGGTCAGCAGCGAGTTCCGCGTCTTCGACCTGCTGGCGCAGCGTTCCGGCATGCCGCCTTCGGCCAACGACGTGATGGGCATGCTGGGCGTCGACCAGGCCGGCATGGTGCACGCCATGCGGCATGTCGAGCCGGTCTCCAGCTTCCGCTCGACCTTCGCCTACACAAACGTCACCCACATGCTGGCGCAGCGCATCGTCGCCCGGCAGCTCGGCGCGCCGGACTGGGAGACGGTGGTGCGCACCGAGATCTTCGAGCCGCTCGGCATGGCGGATTCTTCCTTCACGGCGGAGGCGATCGAGGCCGCGCCCAACCACGCCGAGGGTTATCGCTGGGCGCCCGAGGGCACGGTCGAAGTGCCGTTCACGCCGATCTTCCCCTACGGCTTCGGCGCGGCCGGGTCGATCAACTCGACCATCGAGAATCTTGCGCCCTGGGTGCGCCTGCATCTCGCGAACGGCACCTTCGAGGGCAGGGAACTGGTTTCTGCGAAGAACCTCGCCGTCACCAAGACGCCGCGCATCGGCATGTCGGACACGGTCTCCTATGCGATGGGCTGGGTCTTGCAGAGCACGCCGAACGGCCGGGTCGTCTGGCACAATGGCGGCACGACCGCCTTCGGCGCCTATATCGGGACGGCGCCGGACAAAGACGTCGGCGTCATCGTGCTCACCAACGAGACCAATGTCGGCCTGCCGGATGCGATCGGTGCGTGGACGCTCGACCGCCTGCTGGGCAACCCCGAGGTCGACCATGTGGCGGAGCGGCTGAAGGCGGCGCAGGCGGCATTCGCGGCAGACGAGAAAACCACCGAGGCATCGCCCGCTCGACCCGCGGCGGCGCTGGCCTCGCTCGCCGGCGACTACGACAGTCCGAGCTTCGGCAAGGCCGCGGTGGCGCAGGACGGCGCCGGGCTGGTCGTCGAACTGGAGACGGGCGCGAAGCTGACGCTCGAGGCCGGCGACGGCTGGGCGTTCAGCGTCAGCCTCGTGCCGGAAGGCCGGTTCGCCGGCATCGCCGCCAATATAGGGCCGACGCCGATCGGCATCGCCCAGTTCGAGGTCGACAAGGACGGCGCCATCGCCGGCTTCCGCTTCATCTCGGTTGACAACGGCCAGCCATACCGCTTCGAGCGGCGTTAGTTCCGCCCGGCGGAAGGCGGGAGGAAGGCGGATCGCAGCGAATCGAGGTGCGGGCACCTGAAAGTGCCTGCTTGCCTGCGGAAGCGGTAACCTTATGGTTCGATTCGGGAATCGATCATGAGGAGACATCCCAAGATGCAATTGTCATTTCTTCGCCCCTGGGCGCCGCATATTCTCAGCATTTTGCGCATCCTCGCGGCTGCGACGTTCCTGACGCACGGCACGATGAAGCTGCTCGGCTGGCCGGCGCCGTTCCCCTATCCGCTCAACGGTCTCCTCTACGTGGCAGCCATCCTCGAGATCGTCGGCGGGCTGCTGCTGATCGTCGGCCTGTTCACGCGGCCGGTCGCCTTCATCCTGTCGGGCCAGATGGCGGTCGCCTATTTCATGGGGCATGCCGGCCAGGGCTTCTTCCCCGTGCTCAACGGCGGCGAGGCGGCGATGCTGTTCTGCTTCGTCTTCCTCTACATCGCCGCGGCCGGGCCCGGCCCGTGGAGCGCCGACGCGGCGGCGGGGCGGGACTAGTTTTTCCGCCCCGACCGCGCTTCGGTCTCCCGCATTCCCGACTGCACCGCTTGTCCCTAGGCAAGCGGCGCAGTTTGCGTGCGGGCGCATCGCCGGACGGCGTCGAAATGGGCCG
This sequence comes from Kumtagia sp., assembly GCF_059502445.1. Lineage (NCBI taxonomy): Bacteria > Pseudomonadati > Pseudomonadota > Alphaproteobacteria > Hyphomicrobiales > Phyllobacteriaceae > Kumtagia > Kumtagia sp. Next base: position 33,455 of record NZ_JCACER010000058.1, on the reverse strand, counting down.
CTGGTCGGGCAGCGCCGCGCTTGTCCGTTTTGCGACAGGGCTTGGCGCTGCCGGGCCGTTTCGGCCTAGGTGCTTGGCTACGATCTGCCAAAGCGCACGGCGCAAGCCGGCAGGGTACGGATTCTAGGGAAGACGATCATGAGCGACAACGTGGCGGTCGAGCAGGAGGCCGGCGGCGGCCGGAGGGGCAGGGCGGATCGTGGCGGCGGCGCGGCCGCCAGGCGAGCGGCGCGTTCCGGCGGCGGGCCCGGCACGCAGCTCACCTACATCAAGCGCCAGATCCCGCTCTACGAGGTGCTGGGCGAGGAAGGTCTCGCCCTGATCGAAGCCAATGCCGACACGGTGCTGCAGGAGATCGGCATCGAGTTCCGCGACGACGCCGAGGCCTTGGCGCTGTGGAAGGAAGCCGGCGCCGACATCAAGGGCGAGCGCGTGCGCTTTCCCAAGGGCCTGCCGCGGTCGTTGCTGAAGACGGCGCCGCCGGTCTACACCCAGCATGCCCGCAACCCGGCCCGTTCGGTCGAGATCGGCGGCAAGGGCACGGTGTTCGCGCCCGTCTACGGCCCGCCCTTCGTGCGCGACCTCGACGGCAACCGGCGCTACGCCACGATCGAGGATTTCCGCAATTTCGTGAAACTCGCCTACATGGCGCCGTCGATCCATCATTCGGGCGGCACGGTATGCGAGCCGGTCGACGTGCCGGTGAACAAGCGCCACCTCGACATGGTCTACAGCCACATCAAATATTCCGACAAGCCGTTCATGGGCTCGGTGACCGCGCCCGAGCGCGCCGAGGACACGGTGGCGATGGCCAAGATCGTGTTCGGCGACGACTTCGTCGAGAACAACACGGTGCTGACCAGCCTCATCAACGCCAATTCGCCGATGGTGTTCGACGAGACCATGCTGGGCGCGCTGAAAGTCTATGCGCGGCACAACCAGGCCTGCATCGTCACCCCCTTCATCCTGGCCGGCGCGATGAGCCCGGTGACGGTGGCCGGCACCCTGACGCAGGTGCTGGCCGAGGTGCTGGCGGGTGCTGCCTTCACCCAGCTGATCCGGCCCGGCGCGCCGGTGCTGTTCGGCACCTTCGCCTCGTCGATCTCCATGCAGTCGGGCGCGCCGACCTTCGGAACGCCGGAACCGTCGCTGGTGTCCTACGGCGCCGCGCAGCTCGCCCGGCGGCTCGGCCTGCCATTCCGCACCGGCGGCTCGCTCTGCGCCTCCAAGATTCCGGATGCGCAGGCCGCCTATGAGAGCGCCAACACGCTGAACTCGACCATCCTGGCCGGCACCAATTTCGTGCTGCATTCGGCCGGCTGGCTCGAGGGCGGGCTCGCCTCCTGCTACGAAAAGTTCATGATGGACGTCGACCAGCTCGGCATGAGCCAGAAATTCGCCGAGGGCGTCGATCTCAGCGAGAACGGCCAGGCGATGGAGGCCATCCGCCAGGTCGGGCCGGGCAGCCACTATCTCGGCTGCGACCACACGCAGGCCAACTTCCAGACCGCCTTCTACCGCTCGTCCATCGCCGACAACAATTCCTACGAGCAGTGGCAGGCGGAAGGCGAGAAGAGCGCCTCGCAGCGCGCCAACGAGCTGGCCCGTCGCTGGCTGGAGAGCTACGAGGCGCCGTATCTCGACCCGGCCATCGACGAGGCCTTGACGGACTTCATCGCCGGGAAGAAGAACTCCATGCCCGACGCCTTCACGTGAAGGGAGCCCGAAACAGGCCGGGCTAAAGTGGCCGACATCATCCACAAGGAAGTCTGGCGCAGCGCCATCAAGGGGCCGTCGGGCGAGGGGTGATATGCGCCGCGACGGAGGCTATTTCAGCGCCTCCGTCACCGCATCGAAGAACACCATGTCGTCGATCGGGGCCGCATCGGTCGGCTTCGACTGCGCGCCGAAGGTGACGATCACCACCTTCTCGGCCGGGTTGATGTAGATGTACTGGCCGAAGATGCCGATCGCCGCGAAGGCGCCGTCGGCCTTCGATGCTTCCGTCCAGGCCGGCCACCACATGTAGCCGTAGTCGAGCGGCTTGCCGTCCTCGAGCGTCGTCGGGCTGCCGGCCTCGATGGTCCAGCCGTCCGGCAGCAGCGGCTGGCCGTCGACGATGCCGCCATCGAGGAAGAACAGCCCGAAGCGGCCGTAGTCGCGCAAGGTGGCGCTGATGCCGCTGCCGCCGATCTCGGCGCCGTCGGGCGAATCCAGCCACCAGCTGGCGTCCTGCTCCATGCCGACCTTGCTCCAGATCTTCTCCGACAGATAGTCGGCTGCCGGCTTGCCGACGGCACCCCGGACGATCTCGCCTGCGACCTGCGTCTCGCCGGTGCTGTAGGTGTTCTGCGTGCCGGGTTCGGCCGCCCTCGGCAGCTTGCGCATGACCTCGAGCGCGGCGCCCGGCTGCTGCGAAATCTGCGCCCTCAACAACTCGCGCCGATCGGATGCCGGATCGGTGTAGGTCTCGTTCCACTTCACGCCCGACGACATCATCAGGATGTCGCGCACCGAGGCGCCTTCATAGGCGCTGCCGGCGAGCCTCGGCACGTATTTGACCACCGGATCGGAGAGGCTGCCGATATGGCCGTCCCGGATCGCCGCGCCGATCAGCGTCGAGGTGATCGACTTGGCGATCGACATCGACATCCATTTGGTCTTTTCGCTGTTGCCGCGCTGGTAAAGCTCCAGCGCGATCCTGCCGTCCTTGAGCACCAGCAGGCCGGTTATGCTGTTGAGCGCCAGATAATCGACGAGGTCGTATGTCTTGTCGCCCTGCGTGAACGCGACGTCGGTCAACTGCTTGTCGGCCTTCTCAAGCGGGCTCGACGTCTCGCCGCGTGCGATCCTGCGCGTCGGGAACAGCCGATCGATGTTGCGGAACGTGCTGACGGCCAGATCCGGCGTCAGCGCGCCGTCATAGACCTGTTCCACCGTGCCGATTGGCTCCTGCGCATGCGGATACGGTTCGGCCGCCGCGGCACCCTGGCTCGCAGACACGATCACGACGGTTGCCGCCAGCAGCGCCGCCGCACCGATGTGCCGCTCGCTCGCGCGGGCCGGCCATGGTCCTGTTGTTCCACCCATACACTTGCTTGCTCCTCCGCTTCGCCCGCCCGCCGCCACGGACGGGGTGACGATAGGAGAGCTTGTGCCGGCGATCCACAGCGGCAGGCGGTCTGGATCGGTGTTTTCCGCGGCTGGCCCAGAGTCGTATGAGCCGGCGTCCGCCCGGGTTCGTGGAGCCTCGCCTTCGACACCCTTGCCCCTTCGCCGCGAACCTGCTTCCATTCCTGTCGTTCAAGCTCCGGAGCGACCGCCGCCATGCCCGACCTGACGCTCGCCGCCTTCGCCCTGGTCGCCTTCATCGGCATCGCCACGCCGGGGCCGACGGTGCTGCTCGCCTTCTCCAACGGTTCGCGTTTCGGCGTGCGCTCGGCGCTGCCGGGCATGGCCGGTGCCGTGCTGTCCGACTTCGTGCTGATCGGCGCCGTCGGGCTGGGGCTTGGCGCGCTGCTGGCGGCCTCGGAGTTCTGGTTCTCGGTGGTGAAGTGGGTCGGCGTCGCCTATCTCGCCTTCCTCGGCATCATGATGCTGCGATCGAGCGGGACGCTCGGCAGCTTGCAGGGCGAGGCGGCTGCCGCCGGCAAGGCGTCGGCGCGCTCGCTGTTCGCCAAATGTTTCCTGGTCGCGGTGACGAATCCCAAGGGCTACCTGTTCTTCTCGGCCTTCCTGCCGCAATTCGTCGATCCGGCGGCGCCGCAGTTTTCGCAGTACGTCGCGCTGGCGCTGGTCTTCGCCACTGTCGATTTTCTGGTCATGTCAGGGTACGCGCTGCTCGGCGCGCAGGCGGCGCGGGTCCTGAAGGGATCGGTCACGCGCTGGCTCGACCGGCTCTGCGGCGGTGCCTTGTTGGCGCTTGCGGGATCGCTGGCGCTCTATCGCCGCGCCGGCCCGTAGGTCGCCGCGGGGCAGGGGCGGCCGGCAGGAAACGGCAGCCTCACATCCGCACCCGCTCCGCCTTCGGATCGTACATCGGCCTCAGCGAAGCCTCCGCCGCAAACCGTTCTCCGGCGATCTCGATCGCGTAGGACGAAGCCAGAACCTCCGTCTCGGCCTCGCCGGGGCAGGGCACATAACCCATGCCGATGGCGCCGCCGAGGTGGTGGCCGTAATTGCCTGACGTGATCGTGCCGACGATCGTTCCGTCGCGCACGATCGCCTCGTTGTGGAAGACGAGCGGCTGCGGGTCGGTCAGGCGGAACTGCACCATGCGGCGCTCCAGCCCGGCCTCCTTCTTGCGCAGCACGGCGTCGCGGCCGATGAAGTCGGGTTTCGAGGTCTTCACCGCGAAGCTCAGACCGGCCTCCAGCACATGGTCCTCGTCGGTGATGTCGTGGCCGAAATGCCGGAACGCCTTTTCGATACGGCAGGAATCCAGCGTGTGCAGGCCGCAGAGTTTTAGCCCTAAATCCGCGCCGGCCTGCTCGATCGCCTCGAAGACATGGGCGGCCTGGTCGGTGGAGACGTAAAGCTCCCAGCCGAGTTCGCCGACATAGGTGACGCGGTGGGCGCGCGCCTCGCCCATGCCGATCTCGATGTTCTGCCAGGTGCCGAACGGATTTCTTTCGTTCGAAAAATCGTTCGGGCTGACTTTCTGGATCACGTCGCGCGCGCGCGGCCCCATCAGGCAGAGCACGCTTTCGCCCGCCGTCACGTCGGTGATGACCACGAACTCGTCGGCGAGGTGGCGGCGCAGCCAGGCGAGGTCGCGCTGCAAGGTCGCGCCCGGTACAACTGCCAGGAAGGCGGTTTCCGACAGGCGGCTGACGGTCAGGTCGCTTTCGATACCGCCACGCTCGTTGAGCATCTGCGTGTAGACGATTTTTCCCGCCGGCACGTCCATGTCGTTGGCGCAGAGCTTTTGCAGGAAGGACAGCGCGTCGCGGCCCTCGATGCGGATCTTTCCGAACGAAGTCATGTCGAACAGGCCGACGTTGTTGCGCACGGCGAGGTGCTCGTCGCGCTGGTTGTCGAACCAGTTCTGGCGTTTCCACGAATAGCGGTATTCGCGCTCCTGGCCTTGCCTCGCGAACCAGTTGGCGCGCTCCCAGCCGGCGGTCTCGCCGAAGACGGCGCTGCGCGCCTTCAGGTGTTCATGCAGCGGCGAGCGTCTGATACCGCGCGCGGACGCCATCTGGCGATAGGGGAAATGGTCGGCATAGAGCAGGCCGAGCGTCTCGACGGAGCGGCGGTAGAGATAGGTCCTGTTGGCCTGGAACGGCTGGACGCGGCGGATGTCGACGTCCCACAGGTCGAAGGGCGGCTCGCCGTCCTGCATCCATTGCGCCAGCGCCATGCCGGCGCCGCCTGAGGACTGGATGCCGATGGAGTTGAAACCGCAGGCGACCCAGAAATTGCGCAGTTGCGGCGCCTCGCCGAGGTAGTAGCGGTCGTCGGGGGTAAAACTCTCGGGACCGTTGAAGAAGGTGTGGATGCCGGTCTCGGCAAGCAGCGGAAAGCGCTTCACCGCCTTTTCGAGGATCGGCTCGAAATGGTCGAAATCCTCCGGCAACTGGTCGAAGCAGAAATCCTCCGGAATGCCGTCCATGCCCCAGGGCTTCGCCACCGGCTCGAAGGCGCCGAGCAGGATTTTTCCGGCGTCCTCCTTGTAGTAGGCGCACTCGTCCGGCACGCGCAGAACGGGCAGCCGGCCGAGGTCGGGGATCGGCTCGGTGACGATGTAAAAATGCTCGCAGGCATGCAGCGGCACCGGCACGCCGGCCATGGCGCCGACGCCGTGCGCCCACATGCCGGCGCAGTTGACGACGTGCTCGCAGGCGATCGTGGTGGCCTCGCCGTCGACAACCGCGGTGACGCCGGTGACGCAGCCCTTGTCCTGGTGGACGGCGGTGACCTTGGCCTGCTCGACGATCTTCGCGCCGAGCATGCGTGCGCCCTTGGCTAGCGCCTGGGTGATGTTGGCCGGGTCTCCCTGGCCATCCTTGGGGATGTAGACGGCGCCGACGACGTCGCCGATCTCCAGATGCGGATAACGGGCCTTTGCCTCGGCCGGCGAGATCTCCTCGACGTCGACACCGCGGGCGCGGGCCATCGAGGCGTTGCGGTAGAGCTCTTCCTTGCGCTCCGCCGTCAGCGCCACCGAGATCGAGCCGCACTGGCGCATGCCGGTGGCGACGCCCGTCTCCTCTTCAAGCCTGACGTAGAGGTCGGCCGTGTATTTGGCGAGGCGCGTCATGTTGGCGGTGGCGCGCAACTGGCCGATCAGCCCGGCGGCATGCCAGGTGGTGCCGGAGGTCAGCTGCTTGCGCTCGAGCAGCAGGATGTCGGTCCAGCCGAGCTTCGCCAGATGATAGGCCATCGAGCAGCCGGCGACGCCGCCGCCGATGATGACCACGCGGGCCTTTTGCGGAAGGGTGGTCATGCGGGTCGCTCCCCGAATGCTTTCCTTGGAGCGACGTTACCCCCACCCCTTACCCCTCCCCACAAGGGGGAGGGGGATTCTGCGACGTTGGCGCCCCCCTCCCCCTTGTGGGGAGGGGTAAGGGGTGGGGGTAACTTTTGGGACATCACGCCGCTTTCTTTCGATAGTTCGCGACGAAGCGCTTCAGCCGAGCGGCGGCGTCGGCAAGCACGGGTTCGGGCTGGCAGAGGGTGATGCGGATATGGCCGGCGGCGGCGTCGCCGAAGGAAGAGCCAGGCATGACCGCGACCTTTTCGGCGTCGAGCAACGCCCAGGCGAATGCCTCGCAGTCGGGCTCGACGTCGCGCACGTCGAGCATGACGTACATGCCGCCCTCTGAGCCGCGCACGGTGATGCGGTTGAGGCCGGCCATCTCCGTCAGGAACGTCTTCCGCCGGGCGGCGTAGCGGGCGGCGATGTCGGCCACGCCGAAGCGGTTTTCCAGCGCCTGCGTGGCGGCGCGCGAGACGAAGTCGGTCAGGCCATAGGTGGTGACGAGGTTCAAATCGATGGCGAGCCGGATGAGCTCGGCCGGCCCTGTGAGCCAGCCGATGCGCCAGCCGGTCATGCCGTGGCTCTTCGACATGGAGTTGATGACCAGCGTGCGCTCGGCCATGCCCGGGAGCGAACGCGGCGAGACATGCCCGCCGCCGCCCAGCGTCCAGTAGACCTCGTCCGACAGCAGCCAGAGATCGTGGCGGCGGCAGATGTCGGCGATGCCTTCCAGCGATTTTCTCGAGTAGATGGCGCCGGTCGGATTATTTGGCGTGTTGATGAGGATGGCGCGGGTGTTTTCCCTGACCGCCGCCTCGATCGTCGCCGGCTGCGGCTGGAAACCGGTCTCGGCATGCGTCTCGACCACGGTGAAGTCCGCCCCGGCGGCGCGGAACGTGCCGGGGTAGGTGGCGTAGTACGGCGCCACGACGATGGCGTGGGTGCCGGAGTCGAGCACGGCCTGCACGGCCGAATAGAGCGCGGCCTGCCCGCCCGGCGTCGCTATGACCTGGTCGACGCTCGTCGGCACGCCGGTCGCCTCGGTCGAGACCTTTGCCATGGCGGCGCGGAGGCCGGGTATGCCGGGAAGCTGCGTGTAGTGGTGGAAACCGCCGCGCACCGCCTCCACGCAGGCCTCCACCGTCTCCGTCGGCGTGTCGAAATCGTGGTCGCCGACCGACAGCATGATGACCGGCTCGCCCGCCTGCTTGCGGTTCATGGCGGCGAAATGCAGCTCCCAGCCATCCCTGCCGGAGGGAATGATACCGGTGATACGGGACGAGGGTTTTGGCATGTCAGGCACCCTGCGCCGCCCGGCCAGCAAGGCCGGAGATCGTCAGCCGTCCCGCGGCGTCGGTCAGCGGCGCCAGTGCCGCATAGCCCGGGATCGTCGGATGCGCGGTCTCGAAGCGGTGCGAATGCGTGGCGGTGATGACCACCACCCGCGCCCCGGCCGCCTCGGCGGCGCGGATGCCGGCGGGCGCGTCCTCGAAGACGAGGCAGTCCTGCGGCTTCTGCCCGAGCCGTTCGGCGGCAAGCAGGAAGCAATCGGGCGCCGGCTTGCCGTTGGTCACGTCCTCGCCTGCCACCATCAGCGGCGGCAGCGGAATGCCGGCAGCCTCCAGCCGGCGGATCGCCAGCTGGCGCGGCGCCGAGGTGACGATCGCCCAGCGGTCTGCTGGCAGTGCGGCCAGGAAGGCGGCGGCACCGGCGATCGATTCGATGCCGTCGACGTCGTCGAGTTCGGCCTGGGTGAGGGCGGCGACCTCGGCATGGAGGTCGATGCCAGGCAGGTCGAGGGCACGAATGGTCTCGACGGCGCGCACGCCGTGGATGGTCGGCAGGAAGGCGGCGACGTCGAGGCCGTGGCGCGTCGCCCAGGCCGCCCAGACGCGCTCGGCGGCGGCGATGGAGCTCAGCAGCGTGCCGTCCATGTCGAACAGGAAGGCGCCAAAGGCGCGGTCGGGAAAGGGCAGGGTCATTTTTACGCTCGAATCCTCAGATTGTCGGTGTCCCACAGCGGCTTGTCCTGTTGGACCGTGGCGGAAAAGCGGTCGCCGAAAATCTCCACCTCGACCTTCGTGCCGGGAACGGCCAGATCGGCGCGCAGCATGCCCAGCGCGATCGATTTTTCCACGCGATAGCCCCAGCCTCCCGAGGTCGTCTCGCCGACGATTTTTCCGTCGTGCCAGAGGGTGGACATGGTGGGCGCGTCGCAGGGGCCGGGATCGTCCAGCGTCAGCGTCACGAATTTTTTCGTCACACCCTGCTGCTTCTCGTTGAGCAGGGCGGCCCGGCCGGTGAATTCCGGCTTGTCCCATTTGACGAAACGCTCAAGCCCGCCTTGCAGCACCGAATAGTCGGTCGACAGGTCGCCCTTCCAGGCGCGGTAGCCCTTTTCCAGCCGGAGCGAATCCAGCGCGAACATGCCGAAGGGTTTCAGCCCGTGCTTCTGGCCGGCGGCCCAGACGGCATCGAAGACGGCCGGCGTGTCCTCGACCTTGGTGTGCAGCTCCCAGCCGAGTTCGCCTGCAAAGGAGACGCGCACCAGTTGCAGCCAGCGGCCGGCGATCTGGCAGGACTGGTGCGACAGCCAGGGTTTTGCCAGGTCGGCGTCGGTGAGTTCGGCGAGAATTTTTCGCGATTTGGGGCCGGAGAGAATCTGGCAGGAAAATTTCTCGGTGACGTCGGCCAGCGTCATCTCATGAGGTTGCGGCAAACTCTTCGTCAGCCACTCGAAGTCGTGGCTCTGAGCGACCGCGGCGGTGATCAGGAAGAAAAAATCCTCGTCCAGCGCCATGATCGACATTTCGGTGACGATGCGGCCCTTGTCGTCGGCGAAATAGGCAAGGCCGATGCGGCCGGGTTTCGGCACCGTGCCGATGATCAGGCCGGACAGCCAGTCGCGCGCGCCGGAACCTTGCAGGCGGAAGCGCGAGAAGCCCGGCAGGTCGAGGATGCCGGCGGCGTCGCGCACCGCCAGGCATTCCTCGCGAATGCGCCTTTCCCACGGGCCGGCGCGGTCGAAGGTCTGGGTGGATTCCTCCGACACGTCGTCGCCGGGTTTCGCGTACCAGGTGGCGCGCTCCCAGCCGTTATAGGCGTTGAACTGGGCGCCGAGCGCCGCGATGCGGTCATGGATCGGCGACAGCTTTTGGTCCCGGCCCGCCGGCCAGGCGTGGCGCGGAAAATGGATGGCGTATTCGTTGCCGTAGATTTCGAGCCCCTTGGCGACGCAATAATCCTTGTCGGCGGCGAAGGCGGTGAAGCGGCGCGGGTCGCAGGACCACATGTCCCATTCGGTTTGGCCTTCGGTCACCCATTCGGCCAAAACTTTTCCGGCGCCGCCGGCCTGGGCGATGCCGAAGGTGAAGACGCAGGCCTCGAAGGCGTTGGGAACGCCGGGCATCGGGCCGATCAGCGGATTGCCGTCCGGCGCGTAGGGGATCGGGCCGTTGATGACTTTCGACAGGCCGGCCGTGCCGAGGATCGGCACGCGGGCGATGGCGTCGTTCAAATACCATTCCAGCCGGTCGAGGTCGTCGGGAAAGAGCTGGAACGAAAAATCGTCAGGCATCGGGTCGTTGTGGCCGGCCCAGTGCGCCCGGCAGTTCCTCTCGTAGGGGCCGAGGTTCATGCCGCCTTTTTCCTGGCGCAGGTAATAGGACGTGTCGACGTCGCGCAGCAGCGGCAGTTTCTTGCCGTTTTCCTTCGTCCAGGCGGCGAGTTCGGGGATCTCCTCGAACAATATGTACTGGTGGCTCATCACCATCATCGGCACGTCACGGCCGAACATCTTTCCGACCTCCTGCGCGCGGTAGCCGGCGGCGTTGACGACGTATTCCGAGCGTATGTCGCCCTGTGCGGTGGAGATCACCCACTCGCCGTTTTCACGGCGGGCGCCGGCGACCGGGCAGAAGCGAACGATCTTCTGGCCCATGTCGCGCGCGCCCTTGGCCAGCGCCTGGGTAAGCTGGGCGGGATCGATGTCGCCGTCATTCGGATCGTAGAGCGCGCCGGCGAGATCGTGCGTCTCGATGAAGGGGTAGCGCGCCTTGATCTCGTCGGGGCCGACCACGTCTATTTCCATGCCCTGGTAGCGGCCCATGCCTTTTGCACGCTGGAACTCGCGCATGCGCTCGCGCCCATGCGCCAGCCGCAGCGAGCCGGTGACGTGGTAGTTCAGGGGGTAGCCGACTTCGTCCGCCAGGCCGCGATAAAGCGAGGCGGAATAACGCTGCATGTTCATCAGCGACCAGGAGGAGGAGAAGGTCGGCACGTTGCCGGCGGCATGCCACGTCGAGCCGGAGGTGAGCTCGTTCTTTTCCAGGAGCACGCAATCGGTCCAGCCGGCCTTGGCGAGGTGGTAAAGCGCCGAGACGCCGACGGCGCCGCCGCCGATGATGACCACGCGGGCGTGGGAGGGGAGGTCAGGCATCGGCTTGGCTCCTGGGATCGAAGCGGGTGGTTTGGTCCGTCTGCTGGTCAAGCATCGCTGATCTCAATATACCGGCGGCGACACCGCCCAGATGACGACCGCGGGCACGCTGCCCGGGTTGCGCCAGCGGAAGGGTTTTCCCCTGAAGCGAAAACTGTCGCCTTCGCCGAGACTGTGCCAGGTGCCGCCGATCTCGATGTCGAAGCGGCCGCAGACGACATAGCCTGCCTCCTCGGTGTCGCGGCGCGCCTCCTCCACAAGCTCCGCCCCGGGCGCGAACTCCGAGCGGATCAGCTCGAAACTACCGCCGAGATCGGGCGACAGAAGCTCCTCCACCAGGCCTGATTCGCTTGTGCCAAGCGCCCGGCGCGAGCCGGCCCGCACGATCACGCCGCGCTCCTCGGGGCGTGGGGCGTCATGGGCGAAGAAAAGGCCGAGCGGCACGGAGAAGACGTTCGCCAGTGCGCGCAGATCGCCGAGCGACGGCTGCGACAGCCCGCGCTCGACCTGCGACAGCCAGCCCACCGACCGGTCGAGCCGCGCCGCGATGTCGGCAAGCGTCATGCCGCGCGCCTTGCGCAGGGCGCGGATGTCGCGCGCCAGCATGGAGCCGCCCTGCGGTGCCGCTTCGAAGGGTGCGTTCATGAAAAAATCCTCAGAAATTTCATACACGATACTGTCATGAAAAAATCAAGTACGATTTCATATCCTTGACGTTCCGCTTGCGCGATCGGGCGGTGTCGTGCAAACGCTGGGTCGGGCTGCGATGGAGGGAGCGCCTGTACCGCGCGGTGAGGAAAGGACCACGCATGCTGGCACCGGACAACAAGACCGGAGACTTCGACGAAGCGGCCATTGTCGACGAGGCGATTCTGTCGCGGCGCTCGGTGCGTGCCTTCCTGCCGACGCCGGTCGACGAAACGGTGATCCGCGACATATTGGAGGTGGCGGCGCGTGCCCCCTCGGGCACCAACATGCAGCCATGGCGGGTCTATGTCACCCAGGGCGAGACCAAACGGAGGATCGCCGACGCCATCCTCAATTCCGGCGTCCGCGCCGAGAAGGCCGTGTGGGACGAATACCGCTACTATCCCGACCAGTTTTTCGAGCCCTATCTGTCGCGCCGCCGCAAGGTCGGCTTCGACCTCTACGGCCATCTCGGCATCGCCCGGCGCGAGGTCGAGCGCATGCGCGAGCAGCACGACCGCAACTTCATCTTCTTCGACGCGCCGATCGGCATGATCTTCACCATCGACCGCCGCCTCAACAAGGGCTCGTGGGTCGATTACGGCATGTTCCTCGAGAACATCATGATCGCGGCGCGGGGCAGGGGACTGCACACCTGTCCGCAGGCAGCCTTCGCGCCCTATCACAACCAGATACGGCCGGTGCTCGGCATCACCCCGGAGGAAGTCGTGGTGTGCGGCATGGCGCTCGGCTACGAGGACACGTCCAAACCGGAGAACGACCTCAGGACCGAGCGGGCGCCGCTCGAGGAATGGGTGACCTTCCATCCCTGAAGGACCGGGACGCGGGTCGAGGCTTGCGGCCTGGCCTGTGGCCGCGGGCAGGCGCTCGCGCCGCATGAACGGATCGGGACGGCCTCGGCTTGCCGCGCAGGCGGTGGCGCTTTATCACTCGGCCACGATGCGCACGCCATTTTTCGGACCGGCTTCCAGCTCCGACATGCCGAGAACCATTCTCCGATCCTGTCTTGCCTTGCTGCTCGCCGTGCTTGTGGCGCTGGCGCCTGCCGTGGCGACGGCCCAGCAGCCGGCCGCGCCGGGTTCCTCGCTGGTGAGCCAGCAGCGCGCCGCCATCGATGGGCTGGCCAAGAGCACCAACGACCTCGAGAAGCGCATCGACGCCAACGCCGAGGACGACGTGCGGCTGGTCGAGATCAGGCTGCAACTCGAGGAGGTCGCGCGCGACCTGATCGACAGCAGCGTCGCCTTCCGTCCGCGCCTGGCCGAGATCAACGACCGGATCGAGCGGCTTGGTCCGCCGCCGGCGGACGGCGCCCCGCCCGAATCGGAAATCGTGACCGCCGAGCGGCAGTCGCTCACCGCCGAAAAGGCCGAGATCAACGCCACGCTCGGCACCGCCGAGGATCTGTCGATCCGCGTCAACAACCTGATCACGCGCATCACCGAGATACGCCGCGACCTGTTCTCCCGCCTGCTGACGCGGCGCTACGACATCAACTGGACGCTGATGAGCGAGGTATCAGGCGCCTTTCACGAGACCAGCGGCAGCGTCTATCGCTCTGTGTCGGCGTGGCTGCGCTTCGTCACCAACTTCAAGCTGAGCTCGGTGCTCGGCGCCACGCTCCTGGCTCTTGCTGCCGCCGCCGTGCTTCTGCTCGGCGGCCGGCGCATGTTCGGCCATCTCATCGAGCCCGATCCCGACCGGCAGGAGCCGAGCTACCTCAGCCGGCTGTCGGTGGCGTTCTGGTCGACGCTGCTGCCCTCGGCCGCGCTCTGGGTTTTCCTCGGCGCCACCTTTTTCTTCTTCGACTATTTCCAGGTCCTGCGCGGCGACATCCGGCCGATGCTGGCGGCGCTGTTCGGCGTGATCGGCCTGGTGTTCTTCGTGCACCGGCTGGGCAGCGCCGTCCTGTCGCCGCGGCTGCCGGAGTGGCGGCTGATCCCCGTCCAGTCGAACGCCGCGTCCAAGCTCCTGTGGATCATGTCGGCGATGGCCGCCTTCAGCGGCTTGGATTTCCTGCTCAGCGTCGTCTACGAGACCCTGAACGCACCGGTGTCGCTGACGGTGGGCGAAGCCCTGGTGGCGACGGTGCTGATCGGCCTGCTCGTCGTCATGAGCGGGCTGGTGCGTCCTTTCGTCGGCGATGACGGGCGCCCGCGTGCCTGGCCGCCGACGGTGCGCTTCACCCTCTATGCCGTCGGGCTGATGACGATCGTCGCCGCCCTGCTCGGCTATATCGGCCTTGCCCGTTTCATCTCGCAGCAGGTGGTGTGGACCGGCGCGGTGCTGGCGACCATGTATATCGGCTTCCTGTCGTCGCGCGCGGTTTCGGAGGAGGGCGCCTTTTCCGGTACGGCGATGGGGCAGCGCTTCCAGCGCTGGTTCAAGCTGGACGACGCGGCGCTGGACCAGGTCAGCCTGGTGGTCAGCATCCTCATCAACGTCGTCGTGGTGGTCGTCGGCCTGCCGCTGATCCTGTTTCAGTGGGGTTTTCAGCCGGCCGACATCGTGGCCTGGATGTACCGGATCGCCACCGGTATCCAGATCGGCTCCTTCACCCTTTCGCTGACCGGCATCCTCTGGGGCCTGCTGGTCTTCGCCCTCGGCTTCATCCTGACGCGCTGGTTCCAGGGCTGGCTGGACGGCTCGGTGATGGCGCGCGGCCGCGTCGACACCGGCGTGCGCAACTCGATCCGCACGGTTGTCGGCTATGCCGGCCTGGCGGTGGCGGGGCTGATCGGCCTGTCCGCTGCCGGCATCGACTTCTCCAACCTTGCGCTGATCGCCGGCGGCCTGTCGCTCGGCATCGGCTTCGGCCTGCAGAACGTCGTGTCGAACTTCGTGTCGGGCCTGATCCTGCTGGCCGAGCGGCCGTTCAAGGCAGGCGACTGGGTGGTGGCCGGCGCGGTGTCGGGCACCGTCAAGAAGATTTCCGTGCGCGCCACCGAGATCGAGACGTTCCAGCGCCAGACCGTCATCCTGCCCAACTCCGAGCTGATCAACGGCGCGGTCGGCAACTGGACGCACCGCAACAAGCTGGGGCGCGTCGACATCCCTGTTGCCGTCGCCTTCGGCGTGGACGCGCGCAAGGCGCATGCGCTGCTGCTCGACCTGGCCGCCGGCCATCCGCTGGTGCTGAAGAACCCCGAGCCGTTCGTCGCCTTCACCGCCTTTGCGCCGACTTCGATGAATTTCGAGATGCGGGTGTTTCTGGCCGATGTCACCAATGGCGGCGGCGTGCAGAACGACCTGCGCTTCGCCATTCTGGAGGCGTTCCAGCGCGAGGGCATCCCGATCGCGGTTCCGGCGCAGGTGCCGCCCGACCTGACGCCCAAGCCGCGCTGGCCCGAAGACGACGAGAAGGCCGAGGCCGAGCTGGCGGACGAGCTCAAGCGGCGCGAGGCGGAAAGGCTGAAGCCCGCCGGGCGCCGGCGGCGGCGCAGCAAGCCGGACCCGACCGAGGACGACGGCGGGGCAAATATGGCATGAATGCGTCATTCAGTTGGCGTTCAGCTTCGCTCCCTTATAGACTGTTCACGAAAGGGGCGGAGTGCCCCGGACCTGCACAGAGGCGGTGGAAACACCGGAAAGCCATGAAGCATCTTGTCGTCGCAGCTGCCTGCCTTCTGACCCTGGGCAACGCGGCGCATGCGGCCAGCGCCGTCAATCTCGACGCCGAGCCGCGCACGCTGATCGTCACCGAGGGCGGCAGCAGGTCCGAACTGTCGCTGGCCGCCGGCGAGACGGTCGAATTCTGCAGCTCCGGCTGCTTCGTCACCCTGCCCAACGGCGACCGCGAGGCGCTGACCGGCACGGAAACGATCGAGATTTCTGGCGGCGTGGCGAAGATCAAGTAGCCTATCTGCCAACCCGGACTTCGAACGGGGCGATGCCAGCGGCATTGCCCCGTTTTCGTTTGAGGTTCGCCTTGCGGACGCATTCCGGCGGTGTGGCCGGTGCAGTCGAACGGCAAGGCTCGATGCTGCAAGCGATGGCCGCGTTCGGCCGCCTCACATCACCACGAAAGCCGCCTCCGATAGGCGTAGGCCGGCGACATCAAGGCGAACTTGATCGCCGCATAGGGGCTACCGGAGCCGGCGGCGTCCTGGACAGCGAGCGAGTGTGCGGGACGTCCAATTAACAGCGAAAAGCTGTGTGGTTTCTGCCTCTTGAAAGTCGGTGCAGCCGTTCTCAAATCTTGTGCCGCCGGCCGGTGCGCTGCGCACCTTCGGCCGGTTTGCTGTTTCAACAGACGCTGTAAAGACTGGAGGACGTGATGCCCGACAAGCGTTTCGACCGCCCCATTTACGTTCGAAACGGAACCTACCTCGTCCAGGAGATCGCCGATCTGCAGGACGCCCTCTACTTTCTCGAAGACTGGCCGGAGAACCGGCGCGGGACGATCTACGAAACCGCGCGGCGTGCCTGCTGTGCGGCCTGGGACGGCCACTATCCACTCGACGCCGCGCGCAAGGCCTTTGAGGGCTGGGCGCGCATGACGAAAATCCTCGAAAACGAGACGCCCGTCATGCCGTGGATGACGGCACCCCGGGAAGGCCGAGGCGGCGTGCCGGCCTGACGTGCGGGTCAGGCCGCCGCGTGCAACCAAAGTTGCTCCGGCGCGTTCCCGGGTGTTCCCCATCGGAGGCCGACTGGCGTCGGCCTTCGCACCAACAAAATCCGAGAGGCCACGATGCTCGACTTGTCGTCCATCACCCCCGTCGCGGTTGCGATAATGGGTTGCCATAGGCGTGACATCCGCTCGCTGAGCGACATGCATGAGTTCCTGACCGAATGGCCGCCTTCCCAGCGCCGGATGAGCTATGGGGCGGCAGCCAAGGCATGTGCGGCGGCACGGGCCGGAGAGATATCGCCCGAAGCGGCGCGGGAGGCCTTCGTGCAGTTCGCAGAGACGGCGGGCATCCTGTGGCCCGAGGTTTCCCCGATCATTTCAGTGAAACCTGTGGCTCGCGGATATGCTGGGTTCGCTTAGTAGGCGTTGGATCGAAACACGGGGCTTGCTGGCGCGCCGGAGAAAGGCATTCCAGCCTTTGCGTCAAAGACTTCTGCTAAATCACTGAAAACAATGGCGCGAGTGACGGGGCTCGAACCCGCGACCTCCGGCGTGACAGGCCGGCACTCTAACCGACTGAGCTACACCCGCGCATCCGGCGCCGTGGCGACGCCGTGTTGTGGGCGTCCGATTACGGGGTTCGCGGGAGGCTGTCAAGCGCGATGGCAAGGCTTATCGACGATTTGCCGGGACCTTTCGCCGGCCAACCGAAGACACGCTCCGGCAGCCGGCTTTTCCACTGCATATGGAGAAAAACCGGCGCGCCGCGGCGACGCAAAATCACGGCCCGTCAGAGCAGCTGGCCGAGCTTCTTGCCGACCTTGATGAAGCGCAGCGGGTCGATCGCCTCGCCGTTGCGCCGGATCTCGTAATGCATGTGCGGTCCGGTCGAGCGGCCGCTGCTGCCGACCTCGCCGACGACGTCGCCCGTCTCGACCGTCTGGCCTTCGGCGACGCGGATGCGGCTGAGATGGGCGAAGCGGGTGGAATAGCCGTTGCCGTGGTCGATCTCGACCATGCGGCCATAGCCGCCGTTCCAGGCGGCGTGCGTCACCACGCCGGAGGCCGTCGCCTTGGCGGGAAAACCGATGGGAGCGCGGAAATCCATGCCCGAATGCAGGGCCGGCGTGCCGAGAAAAGGGTCCTTGCGCACGCCGAACGTGCTCGAGATCGAGCGGCCCGGCGCCGGATTGGCGATCGGCAGGCGCATGGCCCGCTTCTTGACGCTGTCCAGCGTGTCGAGCGCCTGGTCGAGTTCTTTCACCTTGCTGTCGAATATCTGGGCGTTGTCGATCGCCACCAGCGGGCCGCCCATCGCCGACTTGCCGAAATCGACGTCGATCGGCAGGCCGGCGTCGTCGAGAACGTCGGCGATCCGGTCGGCGGTCTGGTAGGCATCGTCGGCCAGCGACGAGATCCGGCTGATCTGCTCCTTTTCGATCGAGCGCAGCGACTGGTTGATGGAGACGAACAGCTTGTCGGCGCGGTCGGCGGGCGATTCGCCGACATGGGTCGTGCGCAGCGGGAACGGCGCCGCCGCGCCGGCATAGGCGAGGGCGGGCAGCGCCGGCTTGGAGCCGGCGGCGTCGGCCCGCTCGTCCGGCCTGCCGCCCGGCAGCGGCGCGGTGTCCGGCGTGACGGTGACGGCGTTGGCCTTTTCCAGCAGCGGTCCGAGGCGGCCGTGCCGTTCGCTGAGCCTGGACTGGCGCGACAGCAGCTCCGTGACCTTGGTCTCCATGAGCTGCTGGTCGAGCAATTGTCGGCTGGTGATGCGGTCGACCTGCGCCCGCAGCGCCGAGATGCGGTCCTCATAGGCGTGCTGCATGCGGGCCTGGCGGGCGATGGCCGCGCCGATCAGGTCGTCGCGGAAGACGAGATAGGTCGTCGCGGCGAAATAGCCGAGCGTGACGGCCGCCACCACCGAACCGGCCAGCGCCGCCATCCAAGGCCGCACCGTGAAATGGCGGATCGAGTTGCCGCGGGCGATGATGACCGTGTGCGGTTCCTGACGCTTGCCGAAAACCGTGGATTGAACTGCCATCTGCCCCAACTCCGCATGCACGCGCCGCGCTCAGCGATGATGCGATTACACATTGTTAGGGTTAACAAAGCTTTGCCGCAGCGCTCGCATCGTTAATGTCGACGGCGATTTCGCGTGTGGGTAGCGCCTGCTTGACTGGTGGCGGCTTCATGCGCGAGCCCGCTCTGGCTGCGGAAGCCGGCGGTAAGGCAAAAAGAAAACCGCCCCTCGAGGCGGTCTCTCGGATCGCTGCGACGAGGCGGCGAGGTCAGTCGAGAAAAAGCCAGAGCAGGATGATGATCGGAATGGGGATGCCAAGCATCCACAGGATGACACCACGAAGCATTTCGTCTACTCCCGCTGTTTGTTCATGAGCAGAATGCGGGAAATCTGAAACGGTTCCGCCGGACGGGCGTCGCGGTCGTCAGCTTCGACCGAGGCCGCGGGCCGCCTCCAGCACCTCGGCGGCGTGGCCTTTCACCTTGACCTTGCGCCATATCCGCCTGATCCGGCCGTCGGAGCCGATCAGGAAGGTGGCGCGCTCGACGCCCATGAAGCTGCGCCCATACATGCTCTTCTCGACCCACACGCCATAGGCGTTGGCCGTCGCAAGCGCCTCGTCGGCGGCGAGATCGATGGAAAGGCCATGCTTTGCGGCGAAGTTCGCATGACGCTTCGCACTGTCGGGCGAGATGCCGACGACCGTGGCGCCGCCCGCCTCGAAATCCGGCTTCAGCGCCGAGAAGTCGATCGCCTCGGCCGTGCAGCCCGCAGTGTCGTCCTTCGGGTAGAAATAAAGCACCACAATGCGCCC
This sequence comes from Kumtagia sp., assembly GCF_059502445.1. NCBI lineage: Bacteria > Pseudomonadati > Pseudomonadota > Alphaproteobacteria > Hyphomicrobiales > Phyllobacteriaceae > Kumtagia > Kumtagia sp. Next base: position 14,421 of record NZ_JCACER010000058.1, on the reverse strand, counting down.
GCGCAGGTCGCCGAGGCTGAGCGTGCCGCCGCCGCCGCGCGGCAGCGAAAAATCGGGCGCAGCGTCGCCTACACCGAGTTCAGCCATAAGGATGCCCTTCTTCGCCTCTAATTATGGGAAAAATCGGTATAGTGTGGCGACGGATTCGTCTACGGCGGCACCGCCGTGGACGGGCGCGGCAGACACCCTGGCCCGGGTGAACGCGGCTCCGGATCGATTGCGCTCTATAACAGGAAACGCCACGCGTTGCATCACCAGCCTCCCCAGCACCGGAAGATCCGGTTCCGCCGGGACGAGATATGCAAGCTTTCCGCCATGCCTTCGGCCGAGGGCCAGGGCGCGCATTGGCGCGGCGGGCGCACGCGGCGCGGCATGGTTCGCGTCGGCCTTGCCGCCGCGGCCGTTGCCGGATGCGCCGTGCTGCTCTTCCTTGCCGCGGCCGTCGTCGTCGTCGGCCTGGGCTGGGGTACCGGGACGCTGCGCAGCCAGGCCGAAAGGGCGCTGCAGAACGCGGTCGGCGGCTATGCCGCCGCGGCCATCGGCCCGGCCCGCATCGCTCCCGGGGCCGCCGGGCCGCTCGCCTTCGAGCTGGAAGACGTCCGCCTCAGCGCCGTCGGCAGCGAGGCGCTGATCGCCGAGATCGGCTCCGTCGATTTCGGCATCAGACTGCTGCCGCTGCTCGGCGGCAATTTGCGGCTCGGCAGCGCTTCCGTGTCGGACGCCACCATCACCGTCGCCGCCCTGCCGGCGATCGGCGGCAGCGACTGGACCGCGCCGCTGCGCGACGGGCGCGGCCTCGTCGACCCCGGACTGGTCGCGGCCGCCGCCTTCGGGCCGCTGCATGCGGCTTTCGCGGCGGTCGACAACGGCATGCTTTCGGAGATCGCGCTCGACAACATCACCATCGTGCTGCCTGAAGGCCAGCGCCTGCGTGCCGTCCGCATCATCGACGGCTCGGTCAGCCGGACGTCCGCCGACACGCTGCGCATCGCGGCCGAGGCCGATGTCGACGGCCGGCGCATCAGGCTCGCCGGCACGGCGGCGCGGGCGGAGACGGGGCGCATCGCCGCCCTCGACCTGTCGATTTCGGGTGACGCGCCGGTCGAGGAGGTAGGCGAGCCGCCTGAACGGGCAGGGCGGCTGGGCGCCTTCGCCCTGTCGGTCTCGGGGAGCGAAGGCACCGACACGGCGCCGCCGGCGCTCAAGATTTCCGCCATGGTCGATGAGTCCGTGCTGGATTTCGGCGCCCGCGGGGCCGTGACCGGCAATCTGCGCGTCGACGCCACCCTCGCGGCCGGCACCAACAAGGTCGAGATCGACCGGCTGCTGCTGCAGATGGGCCGCACCTCGCTCGAAATGAACGGTGCGTTCGGCCCGCGCCCGCCGAGCGGCGCCGTCGGCGACACGCCGGTCTACCGCTACGAGTTGGTGAGCAGCAAGACCGTGGTGGCCCCGCAGGACTCACCCGAGCCGGCCCTGGAGTTCATGGCGCAGGTCGAGGGCGTGGTCGATCCGCACACCAGGACGGCGTCGGCGGACCGCATCGCCATCAGGACTGGCACGGGCGAGGCGCTCGGCACTGCCCGGATCGAGCTGGCCGAAGGCTTGGCGCCCGGCGTGACGCTGGCCTTCTCGGTGCGCGACATGCAGGTGGCCCATGCCAAGCAGCTGTGGCCGTGGTTCGCCGCGGCCGGCGCGCGCAACTGGGCACTGGACCATGTCTTCGGTGGCGAGCTGGAAGAGGCGAGCATCCAGTTCCGCGTTCTGCCGGGGCGGCTCGGCAATGGCGTTCCGCTGTCGGCGGAGGAGATCGTCGGCCGCTTTGCCGTCACGAACACGCGTTTCGACACCTTCGGCAAGGTACCGCCGGTGCGCGACGCCAACGGTATCATCGATGTCCGCGGCCACGATGTCGACATCACCATGTCGTCCGGCACGGTCTATCTGCCGAGCGGCAAGACGGTGACCGGCCGCGACGGGACGCTCGCCTTCCGCGCGGAGCGGCGATCGATCGGCAAGCTCGATATCGACATTGAAGGCGAAGCCGGCGCGGTGGCCGAGCTGGCGTCGCTCGATCCGATCAATGCGCTTCGCGTCATGCCGATCGAGCCGGGCGATCTGACCGGCAGCGTCAAGGGGCATGTGATCGCCGACATTCCCATCCGCAGGGGCATCGATGCCAAAACCCTGGATTGGATCGTGGCGCTCGACTATTCCGGATTGTCGATGGCCAAGCCTTTCGGCGGCCAGTTGCTGACCGACGCGGACGGCAAGATCACGGTCGAGCCGGCGCAGGCGACCGTGACGGCAAAAGGCAGGCTGAACGGCATCCCGGCAAACTTCACGCTTGTCGAGCCGCTGCGCCCGGAAGGACCGAAACGCGCTCGCGACGTCGAGCTCGTCCTCGACGACGCGACGCGCGGCAAGGTCGCGCCGGGGCTCGACAGCCTGATATCGGGCACCGTCAAGGTGCGGTTCGCGGAGCAGCAGGGCACGCGCAAGGTGGTGGCCGATCTCGGCGCGGCGCGTCTCGACATACCCTGGGTCGGCTGGAGCAAGGGGCCCGGCGTCGCCGCGACCGCGGAATTCTCCATGCAGACCGGCGACAACGGCGTGCGCATCCCCGACTTCCGGCTTGCCGGCGCTTCCTTCTCAGTCGCCGGCGAGATGACGCTGTCCGGTGGGGCGCTGTCCTCGGCCCGTTTCGACTCGGTGCGGCTCAATCGCGGCGACGACGTCGCGGTCGATGTGGCACGGTCGGGCAGAGGCTACCGCATCGATATCCGCGGAAACGCCCTCGATGCGCGCCCGGTCATAAGGACACTGCTCTCCGATACCGAAGGCTCGGGAAAGGCGGCGCCCAGGACCACCGCTTCGGTCAATCTGGATGTCGCGACCGTGGCCGGCTTCAACGGCGAGAGCCTGTCAGGGGTCAAGCTCGAATCGGACGGTGGCGGTCTGTCGCTGACCGCCGCCTCCCGATCGGGCGGCCGGGTGACCCTGTCCAACCGCGTGCGGGCAGGCAGCCGGCAGGTTCAGTTGCAAGCGGCCGACGGCGGCGCCGTCCTGCGCTTCCTCGACCTCTACAAGAACGTTCAGGGCGGCGCCATGAAGGTGGTTCTGGCCGGCGCCGGCGACGGCGGCATGGCCGGTCAGGTGGACGCGCGCGATTTCACGATCGTCAACGAGCCGCGGCTCGCCTCCATCCTGTCGACGACGCCGGCCGGCAGCGACCGCAGCCTCAACCAGGCGGTGCGCCGAGAGATCGACACCTCGCGCGTGCAGTTCGAGCGCGGCTACGCGCAGATCGCGCGCGGCGACGGCTATCTGCGCCTCGCCAACGGCGTGCTGCGCGGCCCGCTCATCGGCGCCACCTTCCAGGGGACGCTGTTCGATCAGCGCGGGCAGATGGACATGACCGGCACCTTCATGCCGGCCTACGGCCTCAACCGCATCTTCGGCGAGCTGCCGCTGGTCGGCGAGTTGCTCGGCAACGGCCGCGATCGCGGCCTGATCGGCGTCACCTTCAAGCTCGACGGCGCGGCCAAGTCGCCGCGCCTGCAAGTCAATCCGCTGTCGGTCATGGCACCGGGGATTTTCCGGCAGATTTTCGAATTCAACTGAAGGCGCGGCGGACGCCAAGCCGCTGCCGGCGTGTCCTTCGAGGAAAGGGCCCTCACACGGCCCTGACGAGCAAATGCTTCTTCTTGCCGAGCGACAGTTTTGTCACGCCCTCCGCGGTCAGGTCGGCGTCGGACACGGTGCGCCGCTCGTCCGCCACCGGCTGGTCGTTGAGGCGCACGGCGCCGCCTTGCACATGCCGACGCGCCTCGCCATTGGAAGCGGCGAGCCCGGCCCGCACCATCAGCGCCAGCAGGCCGATGCCCGCCCGCAGCTCCGCCGCCGCAACCTCGACAGAAGGCAGCGTATCGGCCAGCGCGCCTTCCTCGAAGGTTTTCCGCGCCGTTTCCGCTGCCTCCTCGGCCGCGGCGCGGCCGTGCAGCATGGCCGTCACCTCGGTCGCCAAAACCTTCTTCGCCTGGTTGATCTCCGAGCCGCCGAGCGCCGCCAGCCGGGCGACCTCGTCCAGCGGCAGGGTGGTGTAGAGCTTCAGGAAGCGGCCGACGTCGGCGTCCTCGGTGTTGCGCCAGTACTGCCAGAACGCGTAGGGGGCGAGCATGTCGGCGTTGAGCCAGACCGCGCCCGACAGCGACTTGCCCATCTTGGCGCCCGACGCGGTGGTCAGCAGCGGCGTCGTCAGCGCGTAGAACTGTTTGCCGAGCATGCGGTGGCCGAGGTCGAGGCCGTTGACGATGTTGCCCCACTGGTCGGAGCCGCCCATCTGCAGCACCACGCCGTAGCGCTTGTTGAGTTCGACGAAGTCGTAGGCCTGCAGGATCATGTAGTTGAATTCGAGGAAGGACAGCGACTGGTCGCGATCCAGGCGCAGCTTCACCGAATCGAAGGACAGCATGCGGTTGACCGAAAAATGCTGGCCGACGTCGCGCAGGAATTCGAGGTAGTTGAGCGGCAGCAGCCAGTCGGCATTGTTGACCATCAGCGCATCGCGCGGCCCTTCGCCGAAGCTGAGATAGTTGGAAAACACCTTCTTGATGCCGTCGATGTTGCCCTGGATGGTCTCGGGCGTCATCAGCTTGCGCGCCTCGTCCTTGAAGGACGGGTCGCCGACCATGCCGGTGCCGCCGCCCATCAGGGCGACGGGACGGTGCCCGGTCTGCTGCAGCCAGTGCAGCATCATGATCTGGATCAGCCCGCCGGCATGCAGGCTGGGGGCGGTCGGGTCGAAGCCGATATAGGCCGACACGGTCTCCGTGGCGAAAAGCTTGTCGAGGCCGGCCTCATCGGAGATCTGGTGGATGAAGCCGCGCTCGGACATGACGCGCAGGAAATCGGACTTGAAGGCGGACATGGCAACGTTCCGGAAGATGGATTGAGGACACGCCGGCGCATGGCGCTGGCGGCACGGCGGCTTTAGCATCGGCGCACGAAGAATCACAAGAAAATAGGTCGAATGACCCAGACCTGCGCGATCGGCCTGATGAGCGGCACGTCGATGGACGGCATCGACCTGGCCATGCTTGCGACCGACGGCGAGAATTCCGTCCGGCGCGGCCCGTCCTTCTTCGTGCCGTACGAGGCCAGCTTCCGCCGGCGCATCGAGGCGGCGCTGGAGGACGCCAAGGCCATCGTCAGCCGCGGCGAGCGGCCGGGCGACCTTGCCGCGCTGGAGCGCGAGATCACCGAGCGCCATGCCGATGCCGTCGCCCGGTTCCTCGCGGAAGGCGCGAACGGATGGGGCAGGCCGGAAATCATCGGCTTCCACGGTCAGACGGTGCTGCACCGCCCGCAGGCCGCCCTGACGGTGCAACTCGGCGACGGTCCGTTGCTGGCGAGCCTTACCGGCCTGCCGGTGGTCCACGACATGCGCGCCAACGACATGGTTTTCGGCGGGCAGGGCGCCCCGCTGGTGCCGGCCTACCACGCCGCGCTGGCGCGCTCGCTGCCGCCGGAATTCGCGTGGAAAACGCCGGTCGCCTTCGTCAATATCGGCGGCATCTCCAACGTCACCTATGTGCCGGCCGACGGCGACCCGGTCGCCTTCGACAGCGGCCCCGGCAATGCGCTGATCGACCAGTGGGTTTTTCGCGAGGGCGGCGTGCCGTTCGACGCCGGCGGGGCGATCGCCAGCGAGGGCGGCGTGGTCGACAGCGTAGTCGCCGCCTATCTGACAAAGCCCTTCTTCTCAAGGTCAGGCCCGAAATCGCTGGACCGCAACGATTTTACGCTCGCCGAGGCGCAGGGCCTCGAACTCGCCGACGGCGCCCGCACGCTGGCCGCGGTATCGGCCGCGGCCATCCTCGAAGCGGCCGAGAACATGCCGGAGCCGCCAAAACTCTGGATCGTCTGCGGCGGCGGGCGCAAGAACCCGCACATCGTCGGCGATCTCAAGACCGGCGCCGAGAAGGTCGGAGCCGAGGTGATTCTCGCCGAGGATGCCGGGCTCGACGGCGACGCGATGGAGGCGGAGGCCTGGGCTTATCTGGCGGTGCGGTCGCTCAGGCGCCTGCCGCTCACATTTCCGACCACCACCGGCTGCCGCGAACCGGTGAGCGGCGGGTTACTGGCGTCACTGGAGGGAGGCAAATCATGAACAATGACGATTTTCGCGCCTGGTCGGCGCGGGCGGCGGCCTGGGGCGCCGACTACCGCAAGACGGTCCGCGAGCGGCCGGTGCGGGCACAGACGCGTCCGGGCGAGGTCGCCGCGCTGATCCCGGCAGCGGCGCCGGAGGCGGCCGAGTCGATGGAGGACATTTTCGCCGACTTCGAGGAAAAAATCCTGCCGGGCATGACGCATTGGCAGCATCCGCGCTTCTTCGCCTATTTCCCCGCCAACGCGGCGCCTGCATCGGTCGTCGCCGAATACCTCGTCTCCACGATGGCGGCGCAATGCATGCTGTGGCAGACCTCGCCGGCGGCGACCGAGCTTGAGACGCGCATGATGGAGTGGATGCGCCAGGCGCTGGGGCTGCCCGACCGCTTCACCGGCGTCATCCAGGATTCGGCCTCCTCGGCGACGCTGAACGCCGTGCTCGTCATGCGCGAGCGGGCGCTGCAATGGGCCGGCAACCGGCAGGGCCTCGCCGGCAAGCCGGCGATCAGGATCTATTGCTCGGACCAGGTCCATACCTCGATCGACCGCGCCATCTGGGTGTCGGGCATAGGCGAGGAGAACCTGGTCAAGATTCCCGCCGGCGGCCCCTCGCGCGGCATGGATGCCGCCACCCTTGATGCCGCGATCCTGGGCGACCGTGCCGCCGGCCATCTGCCGGCTGGCGTCATCGCCTCGGTCGGCGGCACCAGCGTCGGCGGCACCGACGACGTGGCCGCGGTCGGTGCCGTCGCGCGCCGTCACGGCCTCTATCTCCACGTCGACGCCGCCTGGGCCGGTTCGGCGATGATCTGCCCGGAATTCCGCCCGCTATGGGCAGGCGTCGAGGGCGCCGATTCCATCGTCTTCAACCCGCACAAATGGCTGGGCGCGCAGTTCGACTGCTCGATCCAGTTCGTCGCCGATCCCGACAGCCTCGTCCGCACGCTCGCCATACGTCCGGACTATCTGCAGACGCACGGCCGCGACGGCATCCTCAACTATTCGGAATGGTCGGTGCCGCTCGGGCGGCGGTTCCGCGCGCTGAAACTGTGGTTCCTGCTGCGCGCCCACGGCCTTGCCGGCCTGCGCACCATGATCCGCGACCATGTCGCCTGGAGCAGGGCCCTCGCCGAGCGGCTGCGGGCGCTGCCGGACTTCGAGATCGTCACCGAGCCGATGCTGTCGCTGTTCTCCTTCCGCCACCTGCCGGCGGGGAAGGGGCGTCTCGACGCGCACAACCTCGCCCTGCTGAATGCGATCAACGACGATGGGCGCATCTATCTCACCCAGACCCGCGTCGACGGCAAGGTGGCGATCCGCTTCCAGGCCGGGCAGTTCGAGACGACCGAGGCCGACATCGATACGGCCTTCACCGCCATCGTCGAAACCGCGGCGCGCCTCGCCTGACGCGGCTTTCGCTTCCGTCTTCTTTCGTTTTGAGTTACAAGTCCAAAAAACGAAAGCTAGGGAAGCCCATGTTCCTGTCGCAGCGCCATTCGGAAATCATGCAGATGGCGAAGGACCACGGCCGCGTGCTGGTCGACGATCTCGCCGGCCATTTCGGCGTGACGCCGCAGACCATCCGCAAGGATCTCAACGACTTGTGCGAACAGCGGCTGCTCTCGCGCATCCATGGCGGGGCGCTGTTCCCCTCCGGCATCGCCAACCTCGAATACGAGGCGCGGCGCAAGATCGCCGCCCCCGAGAAGGAGGCGATCGGCCGCGCCGCCGCCCGCATCATCCCCGACAACGCCTCGCTGTTCATCAATATCGGCACTACCACGGAGGAGGTCAGCAAGGCGCTGCTCGACCATTCCGGCCTGATGGTCATCACCAATAACATCAATGTCGCCAACAGGATGCGCGTTTATCCGGGCATCGAAGTGGTGATCGCCGGCGGCGTCGTGCGCGGTTCCGACGGCGGCGTCGTCGGCGAGGCGGCGGTCGACTTCATCAAGCAGTTCAAGGTCGACTATGCCGTCATCGGTGCCTCGGCCATCGACCATGACGGCGCGCTGCTCGATTTCGACTTTCGCGAGGTGAAGGTCGCGCAAGCCATCATCGCCAATGCGCGCCACGTCATTCTGGTCTCCGACGCCACGAAGTTCGAACGAACCGCGCCTGTGCGCATCGGCCATCTCTCGCAGGTCGACACCTTCATCACCGACCGTTGCGAGTTGCCGACGATCCGCCGGATCTGCGGCGACAGCGAGGTCGAGCTGATCGAGACCCTCAACGCTTCGGAGCGCCCTGACGCCGCGTGAAATGCTTCTGCGCGTTTTCGTTTGACATTCGTTATTATTTCGAAATAATCCCGACTGGTTTTCGAAAGTAGCTGTAATGCTGCACTGCGAAAGCCGGGGAGGGTGCCTTTGGACGCAGCGGCGATCCACGACATTTTTGTCATTGGCGGCGGCATCAACGGATGCGGCATCGCCCGCGACGCCGTGGGCCGCGGCTTTTCGGTGTTCCTCTGCGAAATGAAGGATCTGGCGAGCGGCACGTCGTCCGGCTCGACCAAGCTCATTCACGGCGGCCTGCGCTATCTCGAATATTACGAGTTCCGGCTGGTGCGCGAAGCGCTGATGGAGCGCGAGGTGCTGTGGACGATGGCGCCGCACATCATCTGGCCGATGCGTTTCGTGCTGCCACACGCAAAAGGCCTGCGGCCGGCCTGGCTGCTGCGCCTCGGCCTCTTCCTCTACGACCATATCGGCGGCCGCAAGCTGCTGCCGGCGACGAAGACGCTCGACATGACGCGCGATCCCGCCGGCAAGCCGCTGAAGCCATTGTTCAAGCGCGGCTTCGAATATTCCGACGGCTGGGTCAACGACGCCCGCCTGGTGGTGCTGAACGCCCGCGACGCCGCCGACCGCGGCGCCGTCATCCGCACCCGCACCCGGGTGGTGGCCGCCCGGCGCGAGGCCGGACTGTGGTCGATCACCATCGAGGACCTGCTGACGCGCGACACCGAAGAGGTGAAGGCACGGTTGTTGGTCAACGCCGCAGGGCCGTGGGTCGACCAGGTGCTGTCGGGGGCTCTCGGCCGCAACGACACCCGCAACGTCCGGCTGGTCGCCGGCAGCCACATCGTCATCCGCAGGAAATTCGCCGACCCGCGCGCCTATTTCTTCCAGAACCGCGACGGCCGCATCATCTTCGCCATCCCCTATGAGGAGGATTTCACCCTCATCGGCACCACCGACCGGGATTTTCAGGGCGATCCGGAGGACGTGCGCATCAGCGACGGCGAGATCGACTATCTCTGCGCGGCGGCCAGCGAGTATTTCGTCGAGCCGGTGCGGCGCGCCGACATCGTCTGGACCTATTCGGCGGTGCGCCCGCTCTATGACGACGGCGCCTCCCGGGCGCAGGAGGCGACGCGCGACTACGTGCTGAAATCCGAGGGCGGCGACGGCGCGGCACCTTTGGTCAACGCCTTCGGCGGCAAGATCACCACCTACCGGCGGCTGGCCGAATCCATGCTGGACAGGATCGAGCAGCATCTCGGCAAGCGCGGCAAGCCGTGGACGGCGGGCGCCGTGCTGCCTGGTGGCGATTTCGCGCCGACCGGCTTCGAGGCCGAAGTCGCGAGGCTTAAGGCGGCCTATCCCTTCCTGGACGCGGCGCATGCGCGCCGGCTGACGCGGCTCTACGGCACGCGCGCCCACACGTTGCTCGGCCTCGCCAGCTCGCAGGCCGATCTCGGCAGGAACTTCGGCGCCGACCTGTTCGAGGCAGAACTGCGTTATCTCATGCAGCAGGAATGGGCGCGGTCGGCCGAGGACGTGCTGTGGCGCCGCACCAAGCGCGGCCTGCGGCTGAGCAGGGAGCAGGCGGCGGCGCTCGATCAGTACATGAACGCCGCGCAAGGTGATCGCGCGGCGGCGGAATAGCCGAAAGCACCGGGCCGGGAGGAGGCGGAATGCTCGAACTGAGAAACGTGACGAAGACGGTGGCCGGCGCGGATCATATCCGCGACGTGTCGCTGACGCTTCGCCACGGCTCGCTCAACGTGCTGCTTGGGCCGACGCTGTCGGGCAAGACCAGCCTGATGCGGCTGATGGCCGGCCTCGACCGGCCGAGCGCCGGTTCGGTCTGGTTCGACGGCAAGGACGTGACCGGCGTCCGCGTGCAGGACCGCAACGTCGCCATGGTCTATCAGCAGTTCATCAACTACCCGGCGATGACCGTCTACGAGAACATCGCCTCGCCGCTCAGGGTCGCCGGCGCCGGCCGCGACAGGATCGACCGCGAGGTGAAGCGGGCGGCGGAACTGTTGAAGCTGACCCCATACCTGCAGCGCACGCCGCTCAACCTTTCCGGCGGGCAGCAGCAGCGCACGGCGCTGGCGCGCGCCATCGTCAAGAACGCCAGCCTGGTGCTGCTCGACGAGCCGCTTGCCAATCTCGACTACAAGCTGCGCGAGGAGTTGCGCGCCGAGCTGCCGAAGCTGTTCGCCGAGGCCGGCACCATCTTCGTCTACGCCACCACCGAGCCGCACGAGGCGCTGCTGCTCGGCGGCAACACGGCGACCTTGTCGCAGGGTAGGATCACCCAGTTCGGCCCGACCATCGAGGTGTTCCGCCGGCCGATCGACCTGGTGACGGCAAAGACCTTCGCCGATCCGCCGCTGAACACCATCGTGCTGGGCAAGCAGGGCGGCAGCTTCCTGCTCGACGGGGCGGTCAGCCTGCCGGTGCCGGCGGAATTCGCCGGCATCGCCGACGGCATCTATACGATCGGCTTCCAGCCGCACCATCTTTCGCTTGAACGGCCGACCGCCGCCGCGGTTTCGGTGCCGGCCAAGGTCACCGTCACCGAGATCACCGGCTCCGAGAGCTTCGTCCATCTGCAGTTCGCCGATGCGCGCTGGGTGATGCTGACGCCCGGGGTGAAAGCCTTCGAGGCGGACGAGACGATCGATGTCTTCATCGATCCGCGCCACCTGATGGTGTTCGACGAGGCCGGCCGCTCGGTGACCTCGCCGCGCCGGCTGGCGGCGTGAGGAGGGGGCCATGGCACGCATCGACCTCGACCATATCCGCCACGCCTACGGGCCGAACCCGAAATCGCCCAGGGACTATGCGCTGCGCGAGGTCAACCACATTTTCGAGGACGGCGGAGCCTATGCGCTGCTGGGGCCGTCGGGCTGCGGCAAGACCACGCTGCTCAACATCATCTCCGGCCTGCTGCACGCCTCGCACGGCCGACTGCTGTTCGACGGCCGCGACGTGAGCCACACGTCGACCCAGCAGCGCAACATCGCCCAGGTGTTCCAGTTCCCGGTCATCTACGACACCATGACCGTCTACGACAATCTGGCCTTCCCGCTGCGCAACCGCGGCGTGCCGGAGGCGGAGGTCGACCGCAAGGTCAGGGACACGCTGGCGATGATCGACCTTGCCGACTGGGCGAAGCGCCGGGCGAGGGGGCTGACGGCCGACCAGAAGCAGAAGATCTCGCTCGGCCGCGGTCTTGTGCGCTCCGACGTCAATGCCATCCTGTTCGACGAGCCGTTGACCGTCATCGACCCGCACATGAAATGGGTGCTGCGCTCGCAGCTGAAGCAACTGCACCGGCGTTTCGGCTACACCATGGTCTACGTCACCCACGATCAGACCGAGGCGCTGACCTTCGCCGAGACGGTGGTGGTGATGTATGACGGCGAGATCGTGCAGATCGGCACGCCGGCGGAGCTGTTCGAGCGGCCGAAGCACACTTTTGTCGGCTATTTCATCGGCTCGCCCGGCATGAACGTGCTGCCGGTCGAGATCGACGGCGGCCGCGCGCGGCTCGGCGCCCAGACGATCGCGCTGCCGGGCGCGCCGAAGCCGACGACGGGGACGCTCGAGCTCGGTATCCGTCCCGAACATGTCCGGCTCGGCCGCGACGGCATGCCGGTTTCGATCACCAAGGTCGAGGACATCGGCCGCCACAAGGTGGTGCGGGCGACGCTGGAGGGCCGCGAGGTCGTGGCGATCGTCGGCGAGGACGAGGAGGTGCCGGCCGAGCCGAAAATGCGTTTCGAGCCCCGCGGCATCAACCTCTACGCCGATTCCTGGCGGATCGAGACGGAGGCCTGAACCATGGAGAAGACCTGGAACAACAAGGCCTGGTTCATGGTGCTGCCGGTGCTGGTGCTGGTGGCCTTCTCGGCGGTGATCCCGCTGATGACGGTGGTCAACTATTCGGTGCAGGACACGTTCGGCAACAACGAGTTCTTCTGGGCCGGCACCGAGTGGTACCAGGAGATGCTGACCTCCTCCCGGTTCTGGGAGGCGATGGGGCGCAACCTGATCTTTTCCTTCGTCATCCTCGCCATCGAGATACCGCTCGGCATCTTCATCGCGCTGAACATGCCGAAATCCGGCTGGGGCGTGCCGGTCTGCCTGGTGGCGATGGCGCTGCCGCTGCTCGTCCCGTGGAACGTCGTCGGCACCATCTGGCAGGTGTTCGGGCGCGTCGACATCGGCCTGCTCGGTTACGCGATGAATGCGCTCGGCATCGACTACAACTACGTCAACGACCCGTTCGACGCCTGGGTGACCGTCATCGTCATGGATGTCTGGCACTGGACCAGTCTTGTCGTGCTGCTCTGCTATGCCGGGCTGGTGTCGATCCCCGACGCCTATTACCAGGCGGCCAAGATCGACGGTGCCTCGCGCTGGGCGATTTTTCGCTACATCCAGCTCCCCAAGATGAACCGCGTGCTTTTGATCGCGGTGCTGCTGCGCTTCATGGACAGTTTCATGATCTACACGGAACCGTTCGTGGTCACCGGCGGCGGTCCCGGGTCCTCGACCACCTTCCTGTCGATCGACCTGGTCAAGATGGCGGTGGGTCAGTTCGACCTCGGCCCGGCGGCCGCGATGTCGATCATCTATTTCCTGATCATCCTCCTGCTGTCCTGGGTCTTCTACACCGTCATGACCAATTACGGGTCGGAGAAATAGCATGGCCGACGGCAAGCAGACCGCCGCCCGCGCCGACGACCTGGCTCCGGCTCCTGCCGTTGCCGCCGGTCAGGATTCCGTCGCGCGCGCCATGCGCCGGCGCGGCGATGAATCGCGCTTCTGGTGGCTCATCCCGGCGCTCTACATCGTCTTCCTGATGCTGCCGATCTACTGGCTGGTCAATATGAGCTTCAAGACCAACCAAGAGATTCTCGGCCAATTCTCGCTGTGGCCGCAGAACCCGACGCTGCGCAACTACATGGTGATCTTCAGCGATCCGTCATGGTACAACGGCTACATCAACTCGATCATCTATGTGGTGCTGAACACGGCGATCTCGGTGTCGGTTGCGCTGCCGGCGGCCTATGCGTTCTCGCGCTACCGGTTTCTCGGCGACAAGCATCTGTTCTTCTGGCTCTTGACCAACCGCATGGCGCCGCCGGCGGTGTTCGCGCTGCCGTTCTTCCAGCTCTATTCGGCCTTCGGGCTAATCGACACCCATATCGCCGTGGCGCTGGCGCACTGCCTGTTCAACGTGCCGCTGGCGGTGTGGATCCTCGAGGGTTTCATGTCGGGCGTGCCCAAGGAGATCGACGAGACCGCCTATATCGACGGCTATTCCTTCCCGCGCTTCTTCTTCAAGATCTTCATGCCGCTGATCGCCTCGGGCATCGGCGTCGCCGCCTTCTTCTGTTTCATGTTCTCCTGGGTGGAACTGCTGCTCGCCCGCACGCTGACGACCACGGCGGCCAAGCCGATCGCCGCCACCATGACGCGCACGGTGTCGGCCTCGGGTCTGGACTGGGGCGTGCTGGCGGCGGCCGGCGTGCTCACCATCATTCCGGGCGCGCTGGTGATCTGGTTCGTGCGCAACTACATCGCCAAGGGTTTTGCCCTGGGGAGGGTGTGATGAAGGACGGAAGCTTCTCTCTCCCCTTGCGGGGGAGATGGCCCGAAGGGCCAGAGGGGGTAGCCCCGGCAGCGCGCGGCGCCTGGCCGCGCCGGCCCGCCTCCATTTGCCCCGTACCCCCACCCCTGAGCCCTCCCCACAAGGGGGAGGGGGACCTTGCGGCCGCCATGCCGCGCAAAGCCGTCGCCGATCGGCGTCTGGCGCAGGCGCGGCAAGATTCCCCTTCCCCTTGTGGGCAGGGGTCAGGGGTGGGGGTGGCCTCCTATGCGATTGCCCGGCCCACAGGCGGGAGGGCAGGGCGCCGGCGCTCGGTCGGATCTACCCCGCCCCCGGCCTGCGGCCGGACCCTCCCCGCGAGGGCAGGGCAATCGCATATGCCGA